>JBOFLQ010000282.1:0-19449 GCA_051657945.1 Xenococcaceae cyanobacterium
TGTTGCGATACATGAATCTTGCCATGACTACTTACACATGAGCAAATAAAGAGTTTCGGGAGCTGGGTGCGGGGAAATCTCGCACGCCCAGATCTAACAGAGAGGGGCGGAGTTTAATAGCTCCCCTCGACTCTACCAAATCGATCGACAGTTAAATTAATCTCAATAAAAAATTAATGGCGATCGTGAACCATACAATAGTCATGCGGGGTTGTTAGGGGAAACAAGAGCGGTGACGCTCGAACCAGAGACAATTTATCACTATTTTTTGCTGGCGTAGTTTTGAATTTACCTTTTTTAGATGCTAGGTACTAAGCTTTAAATATTATCTCGTCGAGATTAATAACATATCTAATCTATTAAATTCAATTCTCGATCGCACATGAATATTACCAGCCAAAATTTTTCTTTATCATCATTAAACACTCAAGACAGTTTTGCGATCGTTTTTGCTCCTTTAGCTGTAGAAGAAATTTATCGCTTAGCTGACGATCCAGCTAACGGCGCGATCGTCATCATGAGTGGTACGGTACGAAATAAAACTGACGATAAACCAGTCGTATCTTTAGAATATCAAGCCTACGAACCAATGGCGATGTTAATTTTTCGGCAAATTGCTGCCCAAATTCGCCAACAGTGGCAGAATGTTAATCGAGTTGTCATTCACCATCGTATCGGACATTTACATATAGGTGAGATTAGTGTTTTAGTAGCGGTTGGATGTCCCCATCGCGGCGAAGCTTTTGAAGCTTGTCGTTACGCGATCGATACTTTAAAGCATAATGCACCGATATGGAAAAAAGAGCATTTTGAAGATGGTGCTAGTACTTGGGTAAGCATTGGTGCTTGCGAACAATCGCCAGAAAATTGTTAAAAAGTTAAGAACAGACAAGGTAAAGAACTGCTAAAGTTTGAAAACGCCTGAATTGAAACTGGAACGGAAACACACCACCAAACACCAGAATTACGAACCGCACAAAAAGGCAAGTCAAAAACTTCGGCAGTTAAATGGGAAAACCGCAGTGCAGTTTGTTTTGTTTTAAAGAATGCCACTGCTACCCATCCAGAAAAAGAATTTAAGGAAGGACGAAGCAACAAAAACGAAGCATCAGACAAGTAAGCTAACCGCGCCAACTCTCCAGGAATAGGTGCAGGACAACCTAGAAAAGAAGGCAAAACACAAAAAATAAGACGAACTGTCATTGGGAAGAAATCACTTATAAATCTCCCGCGCGCAACATAGGGAGGAGTTATTGTTATTGTTCCCGATCGATCCTTTCGAGCGATCGTCTAGTAATTTAGATTCTCCCCTACTTCTTCCCGATCGCCATTTAATTTTAAGTCAGTAGAGTTCCAAGTTTAATTATAAAAATCAATCAATATTTATAACTAAAAACTGGAGTAATTTTAGAGGCTATTCAATAATAGTTTTTTGTCAAAAAGCTATTAATTAAAAATTAAATAGTCGCGTGCTTAAAAACTCAAGCAACAAACCATGAACTATGAACCATCAACCATGGACGATCGACAAATATCTTCTCTAACAACAAAAAAAACCAACATAGAACAAAACCTTTTCATCGTTATTAGTGTCGCTTTAATAGCAGTTTTAGGAGTAATGAGTATTAATCCCATACTGCCAACGATCGCACAATCCCTTCAAATTGCACCCGAACAAATTGGGTTAATAATGACTGCTTATTTAGTTCCTATCGCGATCGGCACTCCGATTTTTGGAATTTTAGCCGATCGCCTTGGTAGGAAACAAATTCTGATTCCTTCTCTAATTATTTTTGCACTCGGCGGTATTTTAAGCGCCTCGGCACAAGATTTTCGCAGTCTTTTAGAGTGGAGATTTTTGCAAGGTATCGGTGCTGCTAGTCTAGAAGCCGTACAACTAACTTTAATTGCCGATCTTTATGCTGGTAGACTGCTTACTTCGGCGATGGCTTTAAATACTAGCGCGATCGGTATTAGTGCCACTATTTATCCTTTGATTGGTGGTGGATTGGCACAGTTGAATTGGCGTTATGCATTTGTGCTATCGATTTGCGCCATTCCTTTAGCGCTATTAGTGTTCGTCAAACTGAAGCTTCCTCAAAAACAAATAAATCCTGCCGATACCAGTCTTAGGATTTATCTAAAAAACACTTTATCTAGCCTGAAAAATCGTCAAGTATTTGGGTTGATGCTGGCAGTGCTTTGTCTATTCTTTCTAGAATTTGGTATTTGTTTTATCTGCGTACCCATTCTAGCGGCTCAAAGTCTTAACGCTTCTAGTGCGGCGATCGGAATTATTCTTTCAGTTATGGAACTTGCTCTTGCTTGTGCGGCATCGCAACTGGGATGGCTGGTACAGAGATTTTCTGAATTTACTTTAATTAAAATTTCTTTTGTTGTCTGTGCTTTGGCGTTATTAATTATGCCTGTGGTTAATAATATCTGGTTACTCGCCTTTCCTATAATTCTGTTTGGTGCGGGTCAAGGTATTGCGTTGCCTTCAATTTTAACAATGTTGGCAAGATTTGCGCCAGAAGACTATCGTGCTGGATTTATGTCTTTAAATGTCACAGTTCAATCTTTAGGACGAGCGCTTGGTCCAATTATGGCAGGTATTGCTTTTAGTTTTTTGGGCATACAAGCTATTTTTTATGCTAGCGCGGTTTTTGCTGTTATCAGTGTTATTTTACTCAATCCTTTACTTGTTGAGAGAGTAGGGAGTAGGAAATAGGGAATATACAAATACAGACAAAGGTACATATATGAAAAATATTGAATTTTTAACACTCGATCGATGTTTTATTCGTCCCAAAATTAGCAGCAAAAACAATGAAAAAAAATTATTCGCTGCTATTCACAGAGGAAATAAATTGAAAACACCAACAATATACGCAGACTTAGCTATGTCGTTGATGTGTCAAAAGGACAATTTTGAAATTGAAGTTTCTTGAAGTCTCTTAAAACCTGCAAATTTTCTTCACCACAAATCTTTCAATCGTTTTTTCTTTTAAACCATGCTAAAGCACACCAATTCTTTGATTTCTTTCTTCTGTTTTCTGACGAATGCCCTCTGCCTTCTCTCATCTCCAGCCAATGCAGAAACTTCAGTCGATCGGCTTTTGACAGAATTAGATGAATCTTCTAAAAGTCAGTTTACGAAAGTAAGCGAACTTGCCGATGTCAAACCCACTGATTGGGCAGCTAGTGCATTACAATCTTTGGTAGAGCGTTATGGTTGCATTACAGGCTATCCCGATGCTAGTTTTCGTGGCAATCGAACCATGAACCGTTATGAATTTGCGGCTGGATTGAATGCCTGTTTAAATCGCATTAGCGAGCAAATTGCCACAACAGATTCGCTGACAAAAGATGACTTGGCAAAAGTGCAAAAACTTCAGCAAGATTTTGCGGCTGAGTTGGCTACATTAGGAAGTCGAGTAGATGTATTGGAAGCTCGTACCGCCGCCATAGAATCCAACCAATTTTCTACCACGACTAAATTGGGAGGACAGGTAATTATGTCTGTCAATACTGGTGGTTTTGACGGCGATCGCATTGTCGATGCTAACAATAGACAACTTGCTAGTTCAGATCCGAACACTACTTTATTTTATCGAGCGGGATTAGATTTTGATACTAGTTTTTCTGGCACCGACCAATTAAAAATTCGTCTGGAAACTGGAAGCGGAGGTGCAACCGACAATGCTGCTAGTTTACTAGAACCGAATTTTGGTAGCTCGATCGACTATTCTAGAGAACCGCCCACCAATGGCGAACTGGGCATAGGCAGACTGAGTTATACTTTTAAACCAGACAAAGACTTAACCATCGCTCTAGGGCCAGATATTAGAGCTACAGATTATGTCGATCGCAATAGCTATGCTAACCTGAGTTTTCTAGATTTTAGTACCCAGGCATTTGTAAATAACTATGTTCTCTTTCCTGTTGATGGCCCAAGTGCAGGGGCAGCAATTGATTGGAAACCAAACGGAGGTGCTTTTTCCTTAAGAGCTTCCTATGCAGCAGCAGACGCAGCTAATCCTACCGACAATGGATTTATTGTCGGTACGGCACCATTCATACAAGTATTATATCCTGGCCCTGGTAGCGGTGCGCGGGGATTGTTTGGCGATACCCATCAAGGTACGGTCGAATTAGAATACGCACCTTCTCGAAGTTTTGCTTTGCGACTGCAATACAGTGGCGGTGAAGTATTTAATAATCAATTTGATGCGATCGGGGCAAATATCGAATATTCAGTTACAGAAAAGGTCGGTATTTTTGGTCGCTACGGTTCGGGTGGTTATGACGAAACTGTTTTTGGCGACGTTAAACCCAATTATTGGATGGCAGGAGTTGCGGCACGAGATTTATTTGTTGAAGGTGCTTTGGCTGGAATTGCTGTCGGTCAACCATTTATTACTGACGATATTGGCGATGCTACTCAAACCAATTTCGAGGCATTTTATAATTATCCCTTTAGTCGGAATATTCAGCTTACTCCATCAATTCAACTCATTGAAAATGCGAGCAATCAAGATAGTAACGGCACTATTGTTGTAGGTACGCTGCGTACTGTGTTTTCATTTTAGGTTTGGATAAAAACTAGCAAAACAAAGCTAATCAAAATCTGTTTGCCAATCGGGATGGCGATAATGCTCGAACAAACGCTTGATGTGAATGGGTACGACACGGGTTAAAGAAAGTTGGGGAATTTCATTTTCGGCGAAGAATTCTGCGGCTTCGGTTTCAATATTTTCGGATTTAGTTTGGCGATCGCTAACTAACTCACAACGAAAAAAAAGTTTGTAGACGTGATACGGAAAAGGGGGGTGTTGGTAACGAGGATGATTGCGATCGCACACCATTAATAACTTGACAGCTTTGGTTTGATAGCCAGATTCTTCGTAAACTTCTCTTACAACTGCCTCGCTGGGTTGCTCTCCAATATCGATCCAACCGCCTGGTAAAGTCCAACAACCATCTTCTTTTTCTTTGACTAATAGCAATCGATTGCACTCCGTGCAGGCTTCGCGATCGTCTCGAAATACAACCCCCCGCGCATCTACTTTAGGAGTCGCATAACCTTTTTCTCGATCGAATAAATTGTCAACAAAACTTGGTTCGACATCGCTGTAAGTTGCCATCATTTCAGCAGCAAGTTGACGCACTTGTTGAAATCTTTCTATGTCGTAGGGATTTTCGCTAAAAGTCAACCCATTTTGCGCGATCGCCTGTAATTGCTGCGACCATTCCAACCATTTCAGATTCATGCTTTTTTCGTTTGTATGTTTATGCGACAAGCCACACAAGAATCTAAGTATAAAGCATGTTTTTTAAGAGTTTGTCTGGTTCGATTTCAGTATAATCGTCAATAATTTTGAGGATGGCAGAAAAATTCTTAAATGTAGAAGCAGGGAAAGATGTGGTAATGGCGATCGCTCTCATACCTGCATTTTGAGCCGCTTCAATACCAGACAAATTATCTTCAAAAACAATGCATTTTTCTGGAGAAACATTTAATCTTTGTGCGGCAATCAGAAAAGTTTCGGGATCGGGTTTACCATTTTGCACGTCGCTACCACCAACTACAACATCAAAAAGAGAAGCAATTTCTAATTCTTGCAAAACAAAATCAATGTTGGCTTTGCCAGCAGAAGTTCCCATCGCGATCGCAATTTCCGAACGATCGGCTTTTTCTAAAAACCGATCGAAACCTGCAATTAATTTTAAATGGGGGCGATAAATTTCTCGATAGAGTGTTTCTTTTCTTTCTCCTAATTCTCTAGCTTCTCGATCGCTCAAAGCAGCTAGGCGATCGCCACAAAGACGACGAATAACTTCGACGATCGTGCCGTAGTTGCGACTGTGTAATTCTTCTGGTGTCATTTCAATACCCATGTCTGACAAAAAAGTCAACCAAGCCTGGGTATGAAACTGCATGTTATCAATAATCGTACCGTCCATATCAAAGATGAAGGCGATCGATCGATTCATAAATCTATTCCTGAGTTTGCCAAAGTATTCGCACGTCAATCGAACGCATTCCCTCTTGAAGCAAGGCTTCTAATCCCCCATCGCTATTTTCGTAAACGATGCAATCATGAGGATCGACACCGAGACGTTGAGATGCAAGCAAAAAAAGGTCGGGTGCGGGTAAACCCTCGATCGAGATCGTTTCTACTAACGATCGCCTCAGAAAAGTGATGCAGTTTGAGAGAGTCGAAAGTAGCTTCGACTAAGACGCGATCGCCTCCTGAAGCAACCGCCATCGGTACTTTAAAAAGATAGATTTACAGCTAAATAGCACAATTAACTAGTACCGCTAGGTGGAAGTCAGCTTAGAGACGCGATCGGATGCGTCTCTAAGCTGACTCATAAGTATTGAAACGAAAAAGTTTAAAGTACTTTAAGTGAGTCTGTTATTTATGCCCTATTGTACTAGGCTAATAAAATAACCAACAACAGAAAAGTTACCAATGATAGACTAGTTTCGAAAAAAACTGGAAAAGCAATAGATTTCATGATTTAGCTCCTTTGAATTAGTTATGTTCTGGCATAACTTAAAATAATCTAGATAATAATTGCGGTAACTTGCTTTAACTGCAATATTCGTGTGCCACATCAAACAATAACTCGAATGTTGCAGAGCAACTATTACTATTTATGTAGGGATAACCGAAAATATGCAGCGAAAAAAAATTGGATATCGGTTTTAAGTTATCTAAAAAACTAAGATCGATATAGCTACCTCAATCTTGCTATTAAGCGAAATGACCAAGAAAAAAAAATCGCTTCCACCAAAATTAATTATTGGACTTGGTAAGTTTGTTTGGACGACAATGTGGAACTTGATGATGTCTCAATTAGCCCCACGGGATCGATCGGGTGAATACATTCGTCCAAACAGCGAATTGAGAAACAAAATTAACACCGAAATCGATAATCTTTATCCACCTGCTACGGGACGCTATCATCTATATGTCGGGTTGGGCTGTCCTTGGGCGCATCGAACCTTGGTTGTCAGGGCGCTTAAAGGACTTGAAGAAGTAATTTCAGTTTCGATCGTTTCTCCTTCTCCTGTTGAAGGAGGTTGGGTTTTCGATCGCCCAGAAGAAAATTGTCGGACTCTGGCACAACTGTATCAACTAGCCAATCCAGAATACAGCGGACGCTTTACAGTACCAGTCTTGTGGGATAAACAAACCAAGACGATTGTCAATAACGAAAGTTCTGAGATTATTGTCATGCTCAATTGTCAGTTTAACCAATGGGCAACCAATCCTAGTTTAGATTTAGAGCCAGAGGATTTAAAAGAAAAAATTGACTGGTGGAATGAAAAAATTTACAAGAATGTCAATAATGGCGTTTATCGTTGCGGTTTTGCCCAAACACAAGAAGCCTACAATTTAGCTTGCCATGAATTATTTACCACTTTAGACGAAATCGATCGAGCTTTGGAAACTAATCGATATCTATGCGGCGATCGGCTTACTTTAGCTGACGTTCGTTTGTTTACGACATTGTTTCGTTTTGATGTCGTCTATTACGGACTTTTTAAATGCAATCGTCGTCAAATTAAAGACTACAAAAATCTCGGCACATACCTACGCGATTTGTATCAGTTGCCCAAAGTAGCTGACACCTGCAACATAGAAGCTGTCAAACGCGACTATTATGGCAATCTTTTTCCTCTCAACCCTGGCGGAATCATTCCAGTAGGGCCAGATTTAACCAATCTTTTACCCTCTAATCAGGCGTATTATAGCCCCTAACTCCTTCAAGCCGTTGGTTGCGGCATTGGAGTTGGTACTGGTTGTGGTATTGGTGTGGGTACGGGTTGGGGTTCGGGCATTGGCACGGGTTGGGGTATTGGTGTGGGTACTGGTTGGGGTATTGGTTCGGGTACTGGTTGGGGTGTGGGTACGGGTTCGGGTTCGATCGCATTAATAACAAACATGATAATTCTCCTATTAAATAAATTTTTTGAGTTGTAATTGTGCGTTTTGCTGATGACAAGCTGGGCGAAGCCAATCCTACTGTTTATCGGCTGTATAAATTAATGGCGACATCGGGCTTAATTACAACGACGCGATCGGCTGTAACGTTACCGACTACACCGCCAGCCGCAGCACCGCCGACAATCTCTTCTGCATCGGCTTCTCCCAAGGCTTCGCCGAGAATTACGCTAGCACCAGCACCGATCGCAGCATCTTCAGCGATCGCGGCGGCTGAAGTGTCGCGAGGATCTTTAACGTCTTTAAGAACCTCTGAAGCAGCATTAATATTTACAGTTTTGCCGTTAAAAATTACGGCATTTGCTACGTAGCGAAGACCGCCTTTAGCTGGTTCGTAACGACCGACAATTGTCGCCCCTGCTGGAATAGAAATACCATTAATTCGAGCGCTTTTTGCTGTTTTCAAATTGTAAGAATATTCTCGATCGTTATTGAGATAAAGAGTTTCTTTTTGAGCGCTAGTAGCAGCCAAAGAAGAGTTTTGACTGATTAAAATTTGACTTGGTTTTTGAGAAAGTCCTGTTTGAGAAAACAAGATAAAACTACCCAAAAATAAAGTGGTAGTTGTTGCCAGTGCAAATACACACCTACTCAAAAATTGTTTAGAGCTATTTCGATAAATTTTTAACTCTGACATGGTTAACAACGGAGTGAAGCAACGTTGTTTTTAAATTTACTTCTTTGTTTTGTTGTTAACCTCTACTAATAGTAGGAAATAATTTATTTTTATAAACTTAAATGCGTGAGGCAACAATATTTACTACCTCACGCACTCGTGTAAACTATTTCAACTATTTACTTTTTTCTGCCATTGGATTGGCGATATATCGAAAGTTTTCATCAGAATTCCAAGGCCCGCGCTCGTCGCTACCATTTGTAGATAAGTTGTAATATATATCTACGGTTTCATCGGGCTGAATGTTACCAAAGAAGGGGTCGGTTAACTTGTCCATTGAATCGAGTGCTTTCATGAACATCTTGGCGTGAGAAATTTCACGAGTCAGCAAACTTACCAAAATCTCTTTAGTATTTTGGTCTGGTGCCATTTTGATTAGAGATTCATAGGTTTGACGCGCACCTGCTTCAGATGCAATGTTTGCTCTTAAATCGCGCACAACATCGCCACCTTCATTAAGAT
This sequence comes from Xenococcaceae cyanobacterium, assembly GCA_051657945.1. GTDB lineage: Bacteria > Cyanobacteriota > Cyanobacteriia > Cyanobacteriales > Xenococcaceae > CAZJTL01. Next base: position 9,157 of record JBOFLQ010000282.1, read on the forward strand.
AGGTAGCAGTCCAGGCGGAACCTTGAGAATCTAAAAAATGAGGCCCTTGACCGCGCACGGCAAACAAAGTACTTTTAAAAGCTTCAGTTTGGTCTACATTTTTGGTGTGTGCTTCGATCAGTTTACCAACCATTTCTAAATGGCTAAACTCTTCTACTGCTATATCTTGAAGCATGTCTTTAATACCTGGATGTTCGGTATGAAAAGACTGTACCCAATACTGTAAAGCGGCAGATAGTTCGCCCGTTGCTCCTCCAAATTGCTCTAATAAAAATTGAGCAAACTGAGGATTTGGTTCGTCAATATTTACGGCTTTTTCGATTAATTCTTTTTTATGAAAGAACATTTTTATTTCTAGAAAATATTTTTTTGGTAATCAATACCAATTTATCTTTATTGCTAGTTTTTTGTTTATACCTAAAGTAATAAATTAATTGGTAGAGATTGTTGGCAAAATTGCTATTAAAGCTATAACTTAAGTTAGATTTTTTAAAAAAGTTTCAACTAAAAGAAGTATTTAAAATGTCAAGGTTGCTTGATATTATAAATAAATTCATAATTCGATCGCCAAATTTATTGTGTCTGTCAAACACGCTCGCCAAACTCAACGCTTTCAAAATTGGTTAAATGAATTTAAAGATTTAATTGAAGGCATATCTGGAGGTTTTCTTTTTGGAGTTCCTCTTCTTTACACGATGGAAGTTTGGTTTATTGGTTCTCGCGTACAACCCAAAATACTACTTTTGATTCTGGGTGTAACTTATGTGGTTATTTTGTTATTAAATCGAGTTGTCGGTTTCCGAGAAAATAGCAAACATCGAACGATCGATGCGGCAGCAGAAAGCGTTGAAGCAATGGCGATCGGTCTTGTTTGTGCTGCGGTAATGCTAGTTCTGTTGCAAGAAATTAGTTGGCAAAGTTCTTTAGGCGAAGCACTAGGAAAAATAATTTTTGAAAGCGTTCCTTTTTCTTTTGGTGTAGCGCTGTCGAGACTGATTTTGAGAGGCGATCGCGAATTGCCAAACCAAGCTAAATCTCAGCGTCAATCTAGAAAAAAAGCTACAAATCTCATGTGCGCTGATACTGTTGCCGATTTAAGTGCTACCTCGATCGGTGCGGCGATCGTTGCTTTTGCTATTGCGCCTACAGATGAAGTTCCCATGCTTGCTGTCGCTGCTTCACCACCTTGGCTATTAGCAATTATTGCTGTTTCTCTATTAATTTCTTACGCAATTGTTTTTGTTGCCTGTTTCACCGATCGAGAAAAGCGCCGTCAACAACAAGGATTTTTTCAACGTCCTTCTGGTGAAACAATCTTTTCTTATCTCGTCTCGCTTTTGGTTTCGGCATTGATGCTGTGGTTTTTCCAACAGTTGTCTTGGCAAGATCCTTGGGATCTTTGGTTGGATTACACCATTATTTTGGGATTACCCGCTACGATTGGCGGTGCGGCGGGACGTATTGCCTTATAAATATAGTTTTCTCTTGTCTGTTCATAGTTCATGGTTCATAGTTGTCACCTATCCCTAATCCCTAATCCCTATCCCCTTTTAATATGAATGATGTTGCTAGCGATCGAGAAAGACAAACCAGTCGTTCTTTTGCTGAATGGATTAGTTTTAGTATTTCTTTATTTGTGTTGACGCTTGTAGTCGGACTGGTGGTTTATCAATGGGTTACAAAAAAAGACCAACCTCCTATCCTTTCGGTAACAATAGACCCAAAAATACGTCAAGTCGAAGGACAATTCTACGTTCCCTTCACTGTTGCTAATAAGGGAGGAGAAGCTGTTGAGTCTGTAGAAATAAAAGCCGAACTTGATGTCAATGGAGAGATTGAGGAAATTGGTTCTCAACAGATTGATTTTCTTTCTGAGGGTGAAACGCAATCGGGAGCATTTATTTTCAAGCAAAATCCAAGCCAGGGAAAACCGATCGTAAGAGTGACAGGTTATAAATTGCCGTAGGGACTTCTGAGGAAATCTCAGAATTGTTCCATGAAACGTCCCTAAAAAAGTCAAGAGTAAATAATAGTAGATCGCGCCTCGATCGCCTAATTCCAGCTAGTTAATTAATACGAATGTATTGTAGCGCTATAGTTACTCACACCTCGATCGCCTAATTCCAGCTAGTTAATTAATACGAATGTATTGTAGCGCTATAGTTATTCACACCTCGATCGCCTAATTCCAGCTAGTTAATTAATACGAATGTATTGTAGCGCTATAGTTACTCACACCTCGATCGCCCAATTCTAGCTAGCCAATTAATACGAATGTATTGTAGCGCTATAGTTACTCACACCTCGATCGCTAGAGTTAAGCGCTCGAACTAGTACAAATATATAAGCGCGCTAGAGTTAAGCGCGCCTCGATCGCTAAAAATAAATTACTGTCTTTTAGGCGTTGACAACAACACCACCATTGGGATGTAAAACTTGTCCTGCAAAATAAGAAGCATCATCAGAAGCTAAGAAGACATAACTAGTAGCAACTTCTACAGGTTGACCGGGCCGTTTCATGGGAACTTGGTTGCCAAAACTTTTAACCTTTTCTGGTTCCATCGTATCGACAATAAACGGAGTCCAAATTGGACCGGGTGCGACAGCATTTACGCGAATACCTTGTTCTAATAAAGATTGAGCTAAAGAACGAGTAAAGGCTAAAATTGCGCCTTTGGTTGTCGAGTAACTCAATAATGTGTCGTTACCTTTGTAGGCATTAATCGAAGTTGTGTTGATAATCGAACTACCTTCTTTGAGGTGGGGAATAGCTGCCTTACAAAAGTAGAACATGGCAAAAATGTTGGTGCTGAAGATTCGTCCCAATCTTGCCGAATCAATATCTTTAAGAGTTTGACTGTCTTCTGTAAACTGGACGGCAGCATTGTTAACAAGAATATCTAGTTTGCCGAACTCTTCAACGGTTTTTTGAACTGCTTCATGACAGAAATTTTCGCTAGCAATATCGCCTGGAATTAACAAACATTTGCGACCGTAGTTTTCAATATAACGCTTCGTTTCTTCAGCATCTTGATGTTCGTCTAAATAGACGATCGCTACATCTGCACCTTCTTTAGCATATAAAACCGCTACCGAACGACCGATACCACTATCGCCACCGGTAATTAGGGCAACTTTATCTTGCAATTTGCCACTACCCCGATAATTATCGCGATCGAATTCGGGTTTTGGAGTCATTTCCGCTTCTATGCCAGGTTTGCGGTTTTGAGACTGTGCTGGAATTTCTCCTGTAGCTGTCATTTAATTCTCCTTATAAATTTGATTAGTTTTGCAAAATTTAGAAAAATAACTCGAACAATTTTTCAACAACAACAAATCAAAAAAAAACTGTCTTTTTACTCTCTAACAAGCTCGAACTATCTAGAGTTAATGCTAAATAGATTTTTGGTTTAACTAATGATTCTTTGGTTAGATTTTTAGATAATTAGCGAGCTTAACGATAGAAAACCAATCGATATCTAAAATATAATTGTTGAGTTTTAATATGTTTGAGTTTTAACACAAAGCGAAAAACATCTTTCTTTTGAAAGAGCAAAAACAAAAATTGTTTTGCTTAAATAAAACTCAGAAAATATAACAAAAAATCCATAAAGCATATGTCAAAAGTTGAAGACGGTATTCAAAATATCAAAGAAACACTAACCCAACCCCTTCCTACACCACCAGCCCAACATCAACCAATATCTTCGGCAAAAGATATCAAAGAACGTCTTGATTGGGGAGAGCCAGCTTTTACGCTTATTGACGTGCGCGATCGCACTGCTTTCAATCAAGAACATATCACTGGCGCGCAAAGCATGCCCATGGAAGAAATTCCAGAAAAAGCAAAAGCGACAATTCAGATCGCTCGCGATATTTATGTTTACGGTGAAAATAAAGAACAAACCGCAAGTGCAGCTAGCAAACTTCGCGAAGCTGGTTTTGAAAAAGTTGCAGAAATAGAAGGCGGATTGCCAGCTTGGAAAGAAATATCTGGTCCGACAGAAGGAAGAATGTAATCAGTAGGCAATAGGGAGTAGGGAATAGGCAACAAGGGAGCAATTATTGCTTGCTAGTTGCTAATTGCACCTAAAGCACCTCTACTCTCCTAACCCCTATCCCCTATCCCCTAATCCCTTTTTATGGCATCATCAACCCAACTAAAAGGTATAGAATTGATTTCTTGCGCTCAAGCTAGTGCAGAACAAGGTTTAGCAACAGCAGCTAGACAATGCGGTTATGGCAACAATATTATCTTGTTTCAAAAAAATCTCACTCAAGCAGGTCGGCAAATTGGGATAAAACTAGATAATATGAGCAATCTGACTGTTTCTCCCACAAAAATTAGAAAGCGAGGAGAAGTAAAGATTAACCTCGATTGCGTAGCACGACCGAAAGGAGATCGCGTTTATTAAGAAAGCAAAAATTGAAGCAAAACTTTACACTACAGCTTAATAATTACTAAATATTGCAACGTAAGACTCAAATCGAACTCGATCGAGGTTTAAAATGATCCTCGATTTAAAACAATTAAAAAAATTTAACAGGAGAAAGTAACTTGACTTATTCAGTTTTATTGGCGGCTGTAGCGTCTACTCCTACTACAGTAGATTGGAGTCCAAAAGTTGCAATTGTCATGATTGTTTGCAATATCATCGCTATTGCCTTCGGCAAGTATACGATTAAATATCAAAATACTGGCCCATCTCTTCCTTCTCCTGCTCTGTTTGGTGGGATGAGCATACCTGCATTACTTGCAACCACAAGTTTCGGACATATCCTAGGCGTTGGTGCAATTTTAGGATTGGCAAATGCAGGCGCTTTTTAGGGGCGAGACGGCTAGGGGCTAGGGACTAGGGGCTAGGGACTAGGGGCTAAAGTAATAAGTAATAAGTAATAACTTGCTATTTGCTACTACCTCCTATTCCCTGCTTATTCTCGGTAATCTATGTTTGAAACCGCAGAGAATTTCCCAAGAAATAGTGTTTAATGTTTTTGCCCAATCGTCAGCCAGAATTTCTAGTTCTCCATCTTTACCGATTAAAGTAACGATTTCTCCGACTTGTAAGTCAGGAAATTGGCTGACATCGAGCATGAGTTGATCCATAGTAATATTGCCAATCTGTCTAACTCGATCGCCGCGCAAAAGCACTTGCATGCGATTGGAAAGATTGCGAGGAATGCCGTCAGCGTAGCCAATACCGACAGTAGCAACTAACAAATCGCGCTCGGCAACAAAAGTATAGCCATAACTTACTCCCGTTCCCGCCGAAATTTTTTTGACTTGAGTAACTCTAGCTTTGACTTGAAGTACTGGTTTTAATTCGACAACGTTGGTTAAATGAGGAGCTGGATAGAGACCGTAAAGCGCCAAACCAACCCTAACTAAATCGTAATGCAAGCGCCGATCGCGAAGAGTGCCAGCAGAATTAGCTAAATGTAGCTTCGGTATAGCAATATTTTGAGACTTCACTGCGGCGATCGCGCGATCGAAACGTTGATGTTGTAGATTAACAATATTAGAGTCTATTTCGTCGGCAGTTGCTAAATGAGAATAAATACTGCTTAATTTTAAATTGGGCAAGCACTGTACTAACTTGACAAATTCGCCAGCTTGCTGCCAAGGAGTACCCAAACGACACATGCCAGTATCCAATTTTAGATGAACTGGCACAATTGTATCGATCGCGCCCATCGTCTCAGAAAAAAGTTTTGCTTGTTCGCAATTAGATATGGTAGGTTCTAACTGCCAATGGGCGATCGCCTTAACTTCTGGAACAGTATTAATCGCGCCGAGAATCAAAATTGGTGCGTCAATACCTGCTTGACGTAATTCAATACCCTCGCCCAAAGTAGCGATCGCCAAAGAATCGGCTCCAGCCTTCAAAACCGTTTTTGCTACTTTCACCGCCCCATGTCCGTAGGCATCGGCTTTAATAACTGCCATCAATTCAGTGTTGTTTGAGACAAACCGCTTGAGCTGTTTTACGTTATTAACTAAAGCGCTACAATCTATTTCCACCCAAGCTCTTTGTTGTAAAATCGTCTCAGAAGATTCGGGCGATTGCTCTAAACAATTTTTTTGTGGCGAAACAAAACTAGTTGTTGGTTTCCAACCTAGCACGATTTATCACTCCTCACCAAAATGAGTACTCAGCAATCGACTATTAGTTTTCCCAAAATTAGCTGACTGCTGAGTGCTACTAGCCCTAACATATTAAACTAGAGATTAAAAAGATGGCACAAGTTTAAACTTAAATTCGTTAAAATTAAGCTATAAACTAACAACAAACCTAACTCAACACGAAAACCCACAGAATTAGTTGCCTGTGTTACCATCTGTGATAAATTACTTTAACTTCTGATACAAATGGGCAAGGTTCTGGTGTTAAACGCCTCGTTTGAACCGCTCAATATCACCAGTTGGCGAAGGGCGGTTGTGTTGTTGATTAAGGGGAAGGCAGAGCAGTTAGAGCATAATTGTAGATACATTTATGCAGACTTCCCATTACCCTCGGTGATTCGATTACGTCAGTACGTTCGCGTACCTTATAAAGAGATTCCTCTGACCCGTCGCAATATATTGGAGCGCGATCGTCAGACATGTCAGTACTGCAATCATCGAGGAGATCAGTTAACATTAGATCATGTTATTCCTCGTTCTCGTGGTGGTGGAGAAAGTTGGGAAAATTTGGTGGCAGCTTGTGTTCGTTGTAATGTCAAAAAAGGTAGTCGAACTCCGAAAGAAGCGGGCATGACTTTATTAACTCAGCCGCGCAGACCTCATAGTAGCCTTCATTTTGAAATTATCAAGTATACTCAAGACGATCGCAACCAAGAATGGAAAAAGTATGTCATCGGGATTTAACGATCGCATCCCATAAATAAAACATAAATTAGTATGATGATAAATTTATAGTCAGCAAATACTTACTCAACAATAAATACTCTTTTTCTTCGGTAAACTGCCGAATTGCCAAAAAACAAGATGCCATCAAACTTACTTAAATCTTCAAATCGCAAGTTATTGGGTAAAGATTTAATTGAAGAGCAAAATTCGGAGGTAATAGCTGTCGAACAAACAGATCGAGATTTGGCAACAGAACAGTCTCAGCTATTACTAGTGAATAATGTGGGTACTTCGCTCGATGAAACTCCAGAACAGATAGCAAAGAGATTGGGAAGCGTTCTAGAAAAACATAGAGGCGAACGTCAGTTAATTGTCATCCAAGATTTTCCAGATCCAGATGCTCTCTCCAGCGCTTGGGCTTATCAGTCGATCGCCGAACAGTACCAGATTAAATGTGAAATTGTTTATGCTGGTACTCTTTCTCATCAAGAAAATATTGCCTTGGTGAAATTGACTGGTTTACCAGCCAAACGTTGGAATTTACAAGCATTTCAAGATGCCGATCTATCTGTCTATCAGGGTTGTGTGTTAGTTGACTCTCAGGGTACTAACAGCCAACTGATGCCAATCGTCGAGCGAGCCAACCTTCCCATCGTTGTTGCGATCGACCATCACAGCAAACAAAAAGACATTTATGCCGAATTTGTCGATCTGCGCCCGCAAACTCGTGCTACTGCTACAATACTAACTCAATATATTCAAAGCGGTCTGCTCAAATTCAACAGCAACAACAACAAACACGTTAAATGCGCTACTGCGCTGATGCACGGTTTGCGTTCTGACACGAATCGTTTAATGCAAGCTCAAGAAGAAGACTTCCTAGCTGCTGCTTATTTAAGTCGTTTCTACGATTCTCAACTACTCAATGCCGTCTTGCAATCGGCGCGATCGCGTCGAGTCATGGAAGTAATCGAACGTTCTCTAAAAAATCGCACGACTGTCAACAATTTTTCGATCGCTGGAGTTGGTTATCTTCGTTACGACGATCGCGATGCTATTCCCCAAGCTGCCGATTTTCTCGTCACCGAAGAAGATATTCACACAGCGCTTGTCTATGGCATCGTTCACAATCAAGACGAAGACAGAGAAATGGTAATTGGTTCTCTGAGAACGAACAAACTAACCCTCGACCCCGATGAATTCATCAAAGAAGCCTTTGGCAAAGATTCCCAGGGACGCTTTTTTGGAGGAGGGCGCTATATGGCAGGAGGATTTGAAATTCCCGTTGGTTTTTTGGGCAGTTATAACGATAATGCCGACTACGCCAAACTCAAATGGGAGGTTTTCGATACCCAAATCAAACAAAAACTACTGCATTTAGTTCACCCCGAAGACGATGTAATTCAGCCGGATTAGGGGATAGGGAATAGGGGATAGGGGATAGGGGATAGGGGATAGGGGATAGGGGATAGGGAATAGGGAGTAATGAGTAATGAGTAACTCGTCATTGAGTAATGAATTTTTTACGTCACGACTTCTGTAGAGACGCGACCGGTCGCACGGCGCGCCAAGGCAAATCTGAGGTAACCTCAGATTTGACGCGCCTCGTCTCTACGACTTCTGACTTTTGACCTTGTCCGATGCCCATTGCCCATTGCCCATTGCCCATTGCCCATTGCCCATTGCCCATTGCCCATTGCCCATTGCCCATTGCCCAATGAACAAAAATGGAAGTATATTTAATTCGTCACGGTTTGGCTGGAGAACACGGCGATTATGAAGATGATAATCTTCGCCCTCTGACTGATGAAGGACGCAAAAAAACTGCTAAAGTGGCTAAGTGTCTTAGCGAAATTGGTGTCCGCTTCGATATTATTCTTACCAGTCCTCTAACTAGAGCCAGTCAAACAGCAGAAATTATGCAAAAAGCTGGACTCGGCGATCGCTTAGAAGAATTTGTTGCACTTTCTCCAGACGGCTCGATCGAAACTTGGGTCGAGTGGTACAAGCAGTGGTGCGAATCCAATCGAGAAAAGACGATCGCTTTAGTCGGTCATCAACCAAATTTGGGTAATTGGGCAGAAATTTTAGTTTGGGGTAAATCTAAACAAAAAATGATTTTGAAAAAAGCTGGTATTGTTGGTTTGCTAGTACCAGAGCTTAAAGAGCCAATTGGTAGCAGCGAGCTTTTTGTGTTGACCTCTCCAAAATGGTTGCTGCAATAATTAATTTTCAGTAACTTTACATTTATACAAATAAATTTAAGGATAATTAATTTTTTTTGTAATTGACGAACAAACTCAGAGACAACAACAAAAAAGAATTTTGAAGAATCAACAGCTTTCGATATATTATTCTGGTTAATCGATCGGTGAGTCTATGACAGAATGCGATTATAAGCCTGGTTTAGAAGGTATCCCCGCCGCTCGCTCGGCGATCAGTTACGTTGATGGCAAACAAGGACTGCTCGAATATAGAGGTATAAAAATTGAGGAACTGGCTGTTAAAAGTAGTTTTTTAGAGGTAGCTTACCTGTTAATCGAAGGCGAACTACCTACTCAAGAACAAATCAGCAAATTTCAAAAAGATATTCTTTACCATCGCCGCATCAAATATCGCATTCGCGACATGATGAAATGTTTTCCCGAAACAGGTCATCCCATGGATGCCTTGCAAGCCTCAGCAGCCGCTCTAGGTCTTTTCTACTCGCGTCGCGCTCTCAACGACCCAGACTATATCCGTCAAGCTGTAGTGCGCTTGCTCGCCAAAATTCCGACGATGGTGGCGGCATTTCAGTTGATGCGTAAAGGCAACGATCCAATTCAACCCAACGATAGTTTGGATTATACTGCCAATTTTCTGTACATGCTCACCGAACGCGTTCCTAAACCTCTAGCCGCGAAAATATTGGATGTCTGTTTTATCCTTCATGCCGAACATACGATGAACGCTTCCACTTTCTCGGCGCGGGTAACAGCTTCAACTTTGACCGATCCTTATGCCGTCATAGCATCTGCCGTTGGGACTTTGGCAGGCCCTTTACACGGAGGAGCAAATGAAGAAGTACTTTTGATGCTTGAAGAAATCGGTTCGGTTGAAAACGTTCGCCCTTATGTGGATAAATGTATCGAACAAAATCCAAAACACAAATTTATGGGTTTTGGACACCGGGTTTATAAAGTTAAAGATCCACGAGCTACTATTTTGCAAGATTTGGCAAAACAGTTATTTGAAGAAACTGGGCATGACAAATATTATGATGTCGCTGTCGAGCTAGAAAACGTACTCGTGTACGAAAAAGGATTTGACCAGAAGGGAATTTACCCCAATGTAGATTATTATTCAGGGTTAGTTTATCGTAAGTTAGGCATCCCTAGCGATTTATTTACTCCTATCTTTGCGATCGCTCGCGTTGCTGGTTGGTTGGCTCATTGGAAAGAACA
>JBOFLQ010000283.1:0-1715 GCA_051657945.1 Xenococcaceae cyanobacterium
GACTTTATCTATGAGGCAGCGATTTCAATCGCTGACTGACGGTTATCGACAAAGGTGCAAGATCTCAGAAAACCGACTAAGACTTCGGTAAGATCGATCTCTTGAGTCCTTTTTAAAGGACTTTATCTATGAGGCAGCGATTTCAATCGCTGACGGTTTGAAAATTGTTGAGACTATTCTGTAAATTTTGAGTCATGGAACTAATTCCACAGCCAACTAACAAATCCATATTTCTTTTCCTTTGCTTTTAATTCTGTAAGCAACTGTTTCCAGTAATAATGCTGCTTGTCCAAAAGCGATCGAATATTGGGCATCGCGTGAAGCGAAGCTATCCCGAAGGGAATCGCGTCTTCCAGCCTCATCAATAGGATAAAGAGGAAAATGCATCGGTAGTCGTAACCTCTTTCGGGATTCAATCGCTGGACAAGGTAATAAATAACTAACTAATGCTTCCTTGCCTAATCTTTGATTAATCCGATCGATCCAACGGTTTTGAGGTTGTAAAATTTGTAAACCTAATAAAATCTGCACTCGATCGCCGTTTACTGCTTCTTGTAACTTCTCTGCTGGATAAGTAAATCGCCAATCGATTCTTTCTTCTCGATAACCATGCAGTTTCATAAAACCCAAACAAGATCTAAATCTTCCTTTGGCGATCGGTTGCTTTGTAGTCTCGATCGTTGCTTTAATTTGCTTTTGAAATTCAGCCTCACTCATCATTTCAATGTCTAAATTGCTTAAAATTCCTGGCAAATCGTAAGTTTTAAATTGTTCCCCTAAATTTGTTTCAGTTAAATCCAAAATTCCACATTGCAATGGGCTACTACCACGAAAACTAGATGCTTCTTGCGCGATCGGATTGCCATCTTTACCAGATAACTCTTTCCACTCATTTCGCCATCGACGCAAACAACCCGCTACTCGATTAAAAGAAGTATCAAAAATGTCTTCTGTTGTAGTTTTAAATTTATCTAAACTATCTTTATACTGTTCTTGTAATCTCGGATTGCCTAATCCATTTTTGCCACAGAGATTAACTGATTGAATTAATGCCCATCGAGAATAATAATTACGAAAATCATTAACAGGAGTATATTGTTGACGAATTTGTTGGTTTAAATAGGCGCGATCGTAAATTCCATCTCGATTGAATGGATGATTTTCTTCCCCAAATAATCGTCCCACTAAAAAATTAGGTGTGAGTGCATAGGCTGTAAAAACCTTAAATTCAATATCTCGTCCGTCTTTTTCGTAGCGATCGTGTCGCCCCAAACGTCCCAATCTTTGAATGAAATTACCTGCATCGGCTGATTCAAACAGCAACAAATTAATCTTAAAATCGACACCTACATCGATCGTACTCGTTCCCAAGATTAAATCTGCTTTCCGCGAATTTTCCCGCGTCGTTTTTCCCGATAAACCTGTATTCTCTCCAACTGTTAAGCCATAAGATTTTAATAAATCTCGAAAAAATGGTGTCAATCGTTTGACTGCGGCGATCGAATTGAGAATAATTGCACCCTTACTACCAGGATTTTGTAAAAAATAATCCAGTAAAATTTGAGCATTATCTTTAAGCCATTGTTCTGAATGTCGCGATGAAGGTTCTACAGGAATAAAATTTAATTGAATTTCTCGCGAAATTTTTCGCCATCCTTCTATATCTACTAAAGAATCAGGAAATTGATACTTGTTTTGTGCGATCGGATCGATTT
>JBOFLQ010000284.1:0-2366 GCA_051657945.1 Xenococcaceae cyanobacterium
TTGCGCCGTGCGATCGAATTGGGAGTTAACTTTATCGATACCGCAGAGGCTTATGGCCCTGGTTTTAATGAAGAATTAATTGCTGATGCACTGTATCCTTATCCCGAAAATTTAGTAATTGCTACTAAAGGCGGCATTAATAAAGCTGCCAGCGATCGCATTGAAGCTGATGGTCGTCCAGATTTTATCAGACGGGGATGTGAAGCGAGTTTAAAACGTCTTAAAACCGATCGAATTGCTCTTTATCAACTACATCGTCCCGATTCTAAAGTGCCTTTTGCCGAGTCTGTTGGTATGTTAGCGACTTTGCAACAGGAAGGAAAAATTCGTCATATTGGTTTGTCCAATGTAACAGTTTCCCAACTTGAAGAAGCGCGTCAAATAACTGCGATCTCATCGGTTCAAAATCGTTTTAGCATTACCGAACGAACTAATGAGGATGTGCTTAATTACTGTAGGCAACACGATATTGCTTTTATACCTTATGGATCGTTAGGAGCAAATCCACTTAAACGAGGCGCACCACTTGCTAATGCAGAAGGGATTTTAGCAGAGATCGCCCAGAAAAAAGGTGTAAGACCCAATCAAATTGCTTTAGCTTGGTTATTGCATTACGCACCCAATATTATTTTGATTCCAGGGACTACAACTATTTCTCATTTGGAAGAAAACGTAGCCGTTAATTCAATTTATCTCACCACTGACGAAATTAATTTGTTGGATCGCAGAGATGCCTAGCGATCGAGTTAAATTAAATATTTCGATCGCATCGGTTTAACCTCAGATCTTGCACCAATTGCAACAACCGATCGAGCAAATCAATTCCCGCATCTCATACATTAAGTCCATTGAAATCGACTAAAACACCTACAAGAGTTGTCTTTAGACAACTTTATATATTAGGCAGCGATTTCAATCGCTGACTGACTGACGGTCAATGAAAATGGCGCAAGATTTTAGTTTAACTTTACTCGATGATGTTTTGTTTGCAGAACAAGTAATTTGCTTGGATTGAAGATAATTTTTTCAAACTGCGTAAGGAGAATAAATCATGATTGACAACATATCAACAGTTGCAATAGATGAGTTCAAAACTCTCATTGATGAATACTACGCTGCCTGGAGTTATTCGGTGCATAGACGCAACAGTTATAGAAGGGGATGCTCGCTATACATTGATTTGGAAGCAGCAAGATAGCCAGTGGCTGATTATACACGAACATTTGTCTTCTACTGTTAATTGACTGATGGCATGAATAGAAGTGTTCGATCGCTTTATTTATTCCAATTCACAAAATAGATTGAGGTAAAAAACTATCCAGTAAATATAACGAAAAAGCAATGACGATCGAAATAAAGTTTGATGTTAATGAAAAAATAATTCGCGATCGCGTCAAACAGTGGGAAGTAGCATGGAATTTAGGTAGCGAACCATTTTCGATGAAGCGATTTGGAGATCTCTATGTTCGAGATGAAAGCCTTCTCGCTTACGATTTGACTTCGCCGCAAACGCCAAGCATTCTTCGCGGTTATCAGCAGTATGTGAAAACTTGGGAACCATTTATGCAAGGATTTTCTCCTTGGAATATCAAAATCAATGATGACTTGAGAATTCATGCTGGCGATCGCGTTTCGGTTGCTACCTTCACTTGGAAAATTTGGGGAAGGGCAAAAATTGACGGTGAATCTATTTCGGGAGAATTACACGCAACTGTTGTTTTTGAAAATCGCAATGGGAAATGGCAAATAGTACACGAACATATTTCAACCCTCGTTCGAGACACAGTAGCAGAAAGTATACAAAAGTAAGTTATACCATGTTGCTTTCACAGAGGTAATTTCCTCTTTTTCCCTCTCTGCGCCTCTGCGCCTCTGCGAGAAACAAAAAATCTTTTTTCCGCAACTTAATCTTAAAAAAGAACAATTATGTCTGTTAACCTCGATAAAAATCCAGCGTTTGTTGAAGAGTTACGCCAATTTATGCTGAAAAACTATGCAGCTTGGACTAACACAAACGGTCAGCCAGATTACGACACTTTACGCCAATTTTACGAAGAGGCTGGAGAAGATTTAGTTATGTACGATCCTCAGCCACCACTTGAAGGTTACACTGGCTGGGCGAATATTGAAAGACACATCCAAGAGATTGTCTTTGCTGGGCTAAAAAGTCTGACACTAAAAATGAATGACGATTTCCGTGCATGGCATCAGGGTGATGTTGCTTGGTCTACTTTTACGGCTAACGTTGCAGTAATAACTAAAAATGGACAGTCTTCTAACCTTGACTACCGCCAAAGCAATGTTTGGGTGCGTCACAACGGACGATGGATTATCGTCCATGAAAATGCTTCACCACCCGTGCAAAT
>JBOFLQ010000285.1:0-27051 GCA_051657945.1 Xenococcaceae cyanobacterium
TTTAGTGTGCGGCTACACTTCGTTTTCGTAACACACTATAGAAGAAAAGCTATTACCGCGCCAATGATGGAACGACTAAGAGAAATGTTCCTTCAGGTCTGTAAAAAAATGGAATGTGAATTAATCGAATTCAATGGGGGCGATCGCGTTATTCTTTTCGAGCGACATGTTTATATTTATTCGATCGCTGTTACGGGTTAAGAGTTTATACGGGAGTCGTTATGAGTTTGTTGGAAAACTGTTACGAAGAAAGAATCTTTTTTTCTATTGCGATCGCGCGACACTATGCAATAGAAGATCGCCAATCGAGTCATTCTTTTGTCTCGACAAGTTTGTATTTTTCTGTTCAGTTTGTTTTCATACAAGTTTTAAAATACAACTAATTTGAATAGAGATAAGAAACTACCTACGACGTATCGTATTTAAATAAAGTGAAATTGAGATTTGAGGGGCGATCGCGCGGCACCATGCAATAGAAGATCGCCAATAGCGTCTATTTCGATAAACAAGATTAGATTTTCTCGATGGCGAAGCACGACCGTTCATGAGATCGCAGCTATGAGTCTATATTGAAGTCGTTATGAGTTGGTTTGATTAACTGTTGCGGGAGGCGATTGGTTTTTTTATTGTCTTTCTTTGCGTTGATTCGATCGACGTGTTTATCTTTATTCGATCGCTTCGCACGACCGTTCATGAGATCGCAGCTATCAGTCTATATTGAAGTCGTTATGAGTTTGCTTTAAAACTATTGCGATTGCGGAGCAAGTTTTAAAATACGGCGCGCCAAGGCAATTCGGAGGCAACCTCCGAATTGACGCGCCTTACAACTAAAAAAGATAGAGATAATAAACTACCTACGACGTATCGTATTTAAACAAAACGAGTCGAGATTTGAGGGGCGATTGCGCGATCGCGTTGCACTGGAAGATCGCCAATCGCGTTATTCTTTGATTAACTGTTGCGGGAGGCAATTGGTTTTTTGATTGTCTCCAATCGCGTCTACTCCATAAACAAGTTCATATTTCAAGGCGATCGCTTACATTTAAAACAAACGCGACAGCAGATTATAAATGAGGCGAAAAATTGTAATTGTGGCGATTGCTGCCGTTCCCACTAAAACGGCAGTACCAGCAATTAAGGTAAATTCCAAACTACCGCGCAAAAATGGCAACCAATAAATTAAACCTAGAGTAATTCCAGCAATAATTAACAAATCGACTTTTTCAATAACGCGACGATATTGAGCAAAAATTAAACCGCCAACGATCGCGCCCCACAAGCCAACACTAACGCCTAAACTAACATTGAGTAGAGATAAACCGCTTACTAGTGCCGTGTATAACAAAGCGGCTTCAAAACCAGTAAAAGCAGCATTGCCAAACAATTCGATGAGAGAAAAAGAGGGACGATAGCGCGGTTTGCGAACGGGAGGATTTGACGGTGATGGGGCAGGAGGATTTGAAGTAACGGTTGCGGGTAGCGCGCTTGTAGGTGAAGATTTTGAAGTTGGTGCTGTTGTTGGTATTGGTATTGAAGCGGTTGTAGTTGAGAAAGTTGCTTTACTTTGAAGCGCTGCGATTACCTCTTGTGCCGACTGAAAACGATCGCGAGGAATTGACAACAACATGCGATCGAGAATAGCGCTAGTGCGATCGCTAACATTGGCTGCATGAGATTGCCATTGCCAAGTACTATTGTAGGTGTCGTACAAATCTTCTGGTGGTTTGCCCGTCAGCAAGCAAATGCAGGTTACCGCCAAAGCGTATAAATCGGTCGAGGGAAATACTCGCGCGCCAGATTTTTGTTCGGGAGGGGCAAATCCTTGGGAATAAATGCCCGTCGAACTTGCTTGTTGGTTTTCTCCTGCTGCTGTTACCTGTTTGACTGCACCGAAATCGACTAGGTATAAAAGACCTTTTTGAGAACGGATAATATTCGATGGTTTAATATCTCTGTGAATCGAATGATTTTCGTGAACGAATTGCAAAACGGGTAAAATTTCTTGAAGAATTTGAATGATTTTTGCTTCGGAAAAGTTGCCTTGGCTGTTTAATTCTTCTTCTAGATTTTGTCCGTCAATGTATTCTTGAGCTAGATAGAAAAATTGTTCTTCACGATTTTTAATTTGACTGGGAACTACTAAAGGAAAATAAGCATAAAGATCGGGGATTTGTTCGTGTTTGTTGCCTAGCTGTTCGAGGACGGTTGCTTCTCTTTCAAACAATTGTTGGGCGATTTCTAGTTCTCGATCGCTCAAATTTAGAGAAGGCTGAAATTGTTTGACTACGCATTCACGCACGGTTGGAGTATAGCGATCGCGCGCTAAAAAAGCCCTGCCAAAACCTCCTTTTCCCAACAGTTTGACAGGAATGTATCGATCTACCAAAATTAAGGGCATTCCGCAGCTAGTGCAGTACTTTTGTCGAACTGTTTTCAGCTTTGCTCGATCGTCAAGGTCGGTAACAAAATTGCGAGGACGCGGACAGTCCGGGCGAGTGCAGCAAATTTCCATGCTTTAGCGAACTGTTTGAGAAAACCTACCAATTCACATTCTTAAAATTCGCCACTTCTGTGTTTTTTTTACATAACAAGCGACAGTAATTATGGCGCGAATTGGTATTACTTGAAATTATATAGGATGATTCAATCTTCCACCGCATGAGCAATTACTTTGCAGACGCGATCGCTGTCTTGATACAATTTAGAACTATCGAAGGATTCGGCTTTGCTAGTAAACTGAGGTAAGATTTCACGGCTAAAAGCTTCTGCGGCTTTGGAACAATAGCGATTGGGATTGACGATTGCCGAGAGAGTTCGTTTTACTTCCACATCTTTAATTCTGGCTCGATGCAAGGCTCCCATTTGCAATTCTTTTTCGATCGCCGTGGTGGAGACAAACGCCGCACCCAAACCAGACTGAACGGCATTTTTAATTGCTTCGATCGAGTTTAATTCCATTTCAATTCTAAAACGTTTGGTGTCAATTTCGTAGCTACTTAAAACTCGATCGATAACTTTACGAATGGTTGATTGTGAATCTAAGGAAATAAATTGTAATTTGTAAAGATCTTCTTTTTGAATGGTATCTAGTTTTGCCAAGGGATGAAACACTGGTAAAATTAAAGCAAATTCGTCTTCAGCGTAGGGAACTACTGCTAGAATTTCTTGTAGTTCGCTTGGAACTTCGCCGCCAATAATTGCTAAGTCTACCTGTCCGTTGGCAACTCCCCAAGAAGTACGTCTGGTCGAGTGAACTTGCAATTGTACCGTCACGTCTGGATATTTTTGTCTAAACATGCCGATCATGCGCGGCAGTAAATAAGTTCCCGTGGTTTGGGATGCACCGACAATTAAAGTCCCACCTTGTAAATTTTGCAAATCTTCGATCGCCCGACAAGTTTCTTGACAAAGTGAGATAATTTTTTCACCATAATTAAGCAGCAAATGTCCTGCTTCGGTTAATTGCGCCCTACGTCCGCCGCGATCGAACAGAGGAACATTTAATTGTTTTTCCAGATTTTGTACTTGCAAACTGACGGCTGGTTGCGATACATAGAGACTGTCGGCGGCGCGTTTAAAACTTCCCTCAGCCGCGATCGCTTTGAGAATGCGAAGTTGATCTAAAGTAAAAGGAATATCCATAATTTAAAAAAAGTGCAGTAACTTAAATAACACTCGAAAAAAAAAAATAATTAAACAAATTAAAAGGTAATTTTGCTATTAAACCTAGCGTTAGACTGTATTTCAATGCTTTATTCGACAGTACCACAACAGGGGTAGCAAAATTATTGACAAAGATTGCTAATCTCTCTAAAAACGATAGATTAGTTTAGTTTATGTAGTTTAAGAAAAGTTTATGACAGGAGTAACTTGGATAACATCCAGCCACTGGATAATGCTGGGGCTGCTTTTTGGTTTTGCGATCGCCCATAGTGGATTAGCGGCATTGCGCCCTTGGGGAGAAAAAAAAATTGGTGCGAGACTGTATCGGGTTGTATTTGCCCTCGTCAGTATTCCTTTTGCTACTATTTTAATTGTTTACTTTTTTAACCATCGCTACGACGGTTTGCAACTCTGGCAGGTGCAGGGCAGCAGTGCGGTTAAAACCATAGTTTGGATTCTTTCGGCAATTTCGTTTGTTTTTCTCTATCCAGCTACGTTTAATTTGTTGGAAATCGCCGCGATCGAAAAACCCCAAGTACATTTATACGAAACGGGAATTATTCGTATTACCAGACACCCGCAAATGGTGGGACAAGTAATTTGGTGCATCGCACATACTCTCTGGCTTGGTACTACATTTACTATAGTTACCTCGTTGGGCTTAATCGTCCACCATCTTTTTGCTGTTTGGCATGGCGATCGTCGCTTGCAAATGCGTTACGGAGAAGCTTTTACTATTGTTAAAGAACGAACTTCTATATTTCCATTTTCAGCAATTCTTGACGGTCGTCAAACCTTAAAATGGAAAGAGTTTTTCCGTCCAGCCTATCTAGGTGTGCTTGCTTTTACTATGTTATTGTGGTGTGGACATCCTTGGCTAATGGCTGTGACTGCTAGAGTTTATTGGTAATTTTTCAATATTGGTAGTTCAAATTGAGTGCAATTATGATGTAGCATGATCCCAAGCTAATTTAACAATCACTTAAGAAATTTTCTGATTATGATTCTTTCAGTTAATGAAAAGAATTTTTCACAAGAAGTTTTAAACTGCGATCGACTCGTTATTGTAGATTTTTGGGCACCTTGGTGTGGTTTGTGCAAAGCGATCGTCCCGATTTTGCACAAATTACAAGCTGAGGCAACTCAGCCAATTAAATTAGTTAGCGTCAATGCCGACGAAAATTTAAAATTGGCAAATACCTATCGTCTGAGAAGTTTACCAACTATATTAATATTTGAACGAGGCGTACTCTTAGAAAGATTGGAAGATTTCCACGGTAGAGACGAATTATATCAAATTTTAGAAGAAATTGTTTTAAATTCTGTAGTTCAATCAGTTTAATTAGGGGATAGGGGATAGGGGTTAGGGAATAAGTAATAAGTAAGCGATTGGCAATGAACAACATTCTTAATTAAATAATTTAAAAACCTGTCTGCAAAAATCTTTGAGATTTTCTTGTACTTCTTCCACTGGACGGGCGCTTCCTACGATGTGCCAATTTTCGATCGTTGACAATTGCCAAACTTGTCCTTGATGACTGAATCCTGCTGTTTCTATGCCAATGAGACGCTTAGTTTTGGTATCTTTCTGTTCGATCGGATCTTGGTAAAAGCGAATTTGCACTAAAATACTATTGCATTGGAAACGTCTACTCCAGCCAGGAAAATGAAAACCGAGGTCGATCGAATCGGGATCTACTAACTCGCGAGTGTCTGGATCGTTTTTCCAAGGTTTGAGGTCGGCTTTAGCATCGGGAAATATAGTTTTAAATAAATTAACAATTGCAGCGATCTTTGTCGCTAAGTCCAAACCTTTTGCTTGCTCCGATGCGTTCATTTCTGACCTCCTTTTTTTCTATTTAAGCTTAATTTTTTCTCACAAAACTAAAGATTTGTTGATATATTTAGTGCTGAGTCAAAACTGCTGAGTTTTGGAGTTTTGGAGATAGTTGAGATGGGCAAAGCCCATTCTACCGAGTAAGAATTTTTAAATACGGTTAAAAATAAAAGTGTCAATCCAAGAAAATTCAATTGACGTAAATAACTTGAAATGGTTTTATCGTCATACAGAAATAGATACAGATAAACTTCCCGTTTTGTTGCTGCATGGTTTGCCCTCCCATAGCTATTGTTGGCGGGGAATGATGAATAAATTAGCTGACAGTGGCTACCGATCGATCGCGCCAGATTGGATTGGATCGGGTATGTCTGCCAAACCAGAGAAAAGAGAATTTGCTTACACACCTGAAGCATTTCTCAAAGCTTTAGAAGCATTAATTGAAACCTTGGCGATCGAAAAATTTTATTTAGTCGTTCAAGGCTTTTTAGGTTCGATCGGTTTGCTATATGCTTTGCACCAGTGCGATCGCATCGAACGCTTAGTCATTCTCAATACACCCATATCATCTGCTGTCAAACTTCCTTGGAAAATGCAACAGTGGGGAATTCCTTTTGTTGGCGATATGTTAACTCAAGATCCCCTACTCGTCGATCGCACTCTCGAAGGTGGTAGCGGTTTTGTCATTAACGATAAAGATCTAAATATCTATCGCAAACCTTATTTAACTACTTCTGCTGTCGGACGCGCCTTGGTTGCTACAATTAAAAATCTAAACTTAGCCAAAACTATGGCAGAATTAGAATCAGGTTTAGCTCGATGGCAAATTCCCACTCAAATTATTTGGGGAATGCAAGATCCTTGGTTGGATTCGGAAAATGCAGAAAATTTAGCTGCTAACAATCCTCAAATCGAGCTGGTAAGTTTGCCAGAAGCCAAACATTATCCTCAAGAACATTGGGCAAACGAGATTAGCGAAGCAACTATTCATTTTTTTCGCCGTCAAGTTTTGTAAAGAGCGCCAATTCTTGAGACAATCAAAATTGAGTTTTAAAAGAGCATAAATGATTATTATGGCAATTTTTCGGTCTATTTTGCCCTTAATTTTGGTATTGGTGACAACTTTGTTAGTTAGCTGTGGAGGGGCAGTCGCTAAAGCGCCTCCAACTTATACACCAGCGAAACTGCAAGTAATTCAAGCCTACGCGATTCCTGTCAAGGAAGCAAAAGAGAAGTTTTCAACCCTGCAAAATTTCATTGAAAATGAAGACTGGGTTGACACTCGTTCTTTTATTCACGGGCCATTGGGTGGACTGAGAAAAGAAATGAGTACTTTGTCTCGTTCTTTACTTCCAGACGACCAAAAGCAAGCCGAGCAATTGTCTAAAGAAATATTTGCTCATTTTGAAAAACTGGATGCCGCCGCCCAAGAGCAAGATTTGGGTGCAGTGGTAGGTCAGTTTAAAGCAGCATCTAAAGATTTAGACTCTTTCTTGGATTTGATTCCCGCAGCATAAGGGGATAAAGATTAGGGACTAGGAATTAGAGGTTAGAGTAAAATTTGATTCTCTAATTTCTAGTTCTTATCCTTTTTTTTAATGACTCGAATTGCAATTATCGGTTGCGGTGTTGTTGGTGCTGCGATCGCCTACGAATTGAGTGTAGAGACGCGAGATCTCGCGTCTCTACAGATTACATTAATCGATCGCGCCGAACCTGGATCTGATTCTACTGGTGCGGCATTGGGTGTTTTGATGGGAGTAATTAGCCACAAAACTAAAGGTAGGGCGTGGCGCTTCAGACAAGCAAGCATGAAACGCTATGAAACTTTTATCCCAGAGTTAGAAAAACTTACTAACAGACAAATTCCTTTTAACCGTGACGGTATTCTTAAGTTACTTCTCCCAGAAGATAATCTGGAAAAATGGAACAAATTAATTGAGTTAAGACAGTCTCAAGGTTATCGTTTAGAATATTGGTCGCTCGATCGCTTGCAAGAAAATTGTCCTTATCTCGATCGCGATCGCTTTATCGGTGCTATTTATTCTCCTGACGATCGACAAGTTCATCCCAATTTACTTACGCAAGCATTAGTTAATGGTGCAGTAAAAAATGGTGTCGATTGTAAGTTTAATACTAAAGTAGAAAATTTTGTTTCGGCGATCGATGGAGATATGCGTCGTTGCGATCGCCTGATAACTTCAGATGGAGAAATTGAAGTCGATCGCGTCATTATTTCGGCGGGTTTGGGTTCGACGCTTTTAACTACTTCGTTGAGAGAAACTCTCGAACTACGTCCCGTTTTAGGACAAGCTTTACAAGTAAAATTAGAAAAACCTTCGAGCGATCGCGATTGGCAACCAGTTATTACAGCAGATGACGTTCATGTTGTGCCTCTAAGCAAAACCGAATATTGGATCGGCGCTACGGTAGAATTTTCTAACGAGATGGGAGAAGTAGAAGCCGAGCGATCGCTTTTAGAAAAAGTCCGACAAACTGCTATCTCTTTCTGTCCGAATTTAAGTGAAGCGAATATTGTTAAAACTTGGTCGGGTAAACGTCCTTATCCTGTCGGTCGTCCTGCCCCAATTATCGAACTTTTAGCTGGTTATAGCAATGTTATTTTAGCTACAGGTCATTATCGTAACGGAGTTTTACTCGCACCTGCCACGGCGATCGAAGTGGCAAATTTATTGCAAAAGTTAGAGTAAAACTTCAAAAAAAAATGGCGATCGAGATACTTTCATTTCGTACCTTACAATTGAGAAAAGACATTTCAATTCTCAGTAGCATGGACAGAATTTCAGTCAATTCTCAAATCCACTTTGGTAAGCCTTGTATAAAAGGTACGCGCATTACAGTTCAAAGCGTTCTTGAATTGCTCAATGAAGGACTTTCCTTTGAGGCAATCATTCAGGATTACTATCCCGATTTAAAGATTGAGGATATTCGTGCTTGTTTGCAATATGCTATCGCACTGGTGGCGGCTGAAGATATTCGACTCGTGTCTGCTTAATCATGAGGTTTTTGCTCGACCAAGATGTTTACCATATCACAGCAATATTTTTGACTGATAACGGACATGATGTAGTTCTTGTCGCTCAAATTGGACTTTCACAAGCGACTGACGAAAAAATTCTTATCACAGCACAGCAACAAAATCGTCTACTAGTCACGCGAGATAGGGACTATGGAAATCTAGTTTTTGTTAAAGCGATTGGAACTGGTGTTATTTACCTTCGAATTTTACCTACTACTGTAAATGCAATCCATAATGAACTTGTACGAGTTTTACAAACCTACTCAGAACAAGAATTAATAGGGGCATTTGTGGTTGTAGAAGCTGATGGACATAGGTTTAGAAAACCATTTTCATGAAAATCCGAGTAACCGCTACAGCGATCGAAGTAGCGAATTTATTGCAGAAATTGGAATATTAGAAAAAATTACTCGATCGAATTAAATCTCGACGTTTCATGATGCCGTATCAGTTTGTTGCTGCGATCGCATTCTATTAACTAATTATTGCTGATAGATAACGTTACCTAATATTTTTTCCAAATCGTTTCTAGCATAAATCCATTGCTCGAATTCACCGATGGATTCTTCACGATGCAAGAACCTAAAAAACTTAATTTTTACGTCGTCTGGTAAACGCTGCATGTGACAAGTTTAATTGCTAGTAAAAACGACAAAAAAAATCTTAGCTCGATCGCCAGAAATTCAAGCGAGCGCTTGAATTGTCAAAAAATTCTCCCAATTAATAATGATAGCAACAGGAATCAATTGTTAGAAACTCGTCGTCTATTGCATCAAGTAAACGATTAGTATCATCAATACGATGCGATCGAAAACCCGATAGATTTTCTTGGTTACAAAATTTCTTGTTAGTTCTGCAAGTCTGGCAATTATTGTAAATCTTTTCGAGCGATCTGGGCATTCTTAGTAATAGAGAATGACTATCGATCGATGTATAAGCGATCGCAACTTTGAAGATATCCCAATTAAAATTTTATATGAACAACGATCGAAATAGCTTTTTAGAGCATCCAAATTTTTATTTAAAGCAAGCTTACTTTTTTTGGGATCGAGGCGATTATCAGAAAGCAATCGAAGAAATTAATCGTGTTATTCTTTATTATCCAAATTATGCTTTAGGTTATTACAATCGCGGTCATCTTTATTAGAGATTAGATAATCTTCAAGATGCTATTAAAGATTGTCAACAAGCTATAAAAATAAATCCTTATTTTACAGAAGCATATTATTTGTGTGGTCTTGTTCGTATTTCTTGTGAAGATTATCAAAAAGCAATTAAAGAATTCGATCGAGCTATTCAAATCAATCCAAATTATGCAGAAGCATATTTTCAAAGAGGTAATATTTATTGTGAATTACAAAAATATGAAGCTGCCATTAAAGAATTCGACCGAGCTATTCAAATTAATCCAAATTATTTAGATGTTTATCTTGAAAGAGGTAATATTTATCATGAATTAAAAAAATATCAAACTGCCATTGAAGATTACGATCGAGTTATTCAAATCAATCCTCAACTTACTGAAGCTTATTTAAATCGAGGCTTGAGTTTATATTATTTACAAGATGGTCAAGGTGCAATTAAAGATTACAATTGCGCTATACAAATCGATCCTGAATATGTACAGGCATATGCAAACAGAGGTTATGCTCGTTATTTATTAGGAGATTATCGAGGTGCTATTGAAGATTACGATCGTACTCTTGAGTTAAATCCCAATCTAGCAGACATTTATTTAAGCAGAAGTGCTACTCGTATCGATATAAAAGATTATTACGGAGCTATTGAAGATTGCAATCTTGCCATTCAACTAAACCCTCAATATGCAGAAGCTTATGGAAATAGAGGTAATGCTTATTGTTATTTACAAGATTATCAAAATGCTATTAAAAATTGCGATCGTGCCATTCAACTCAACCCCAATTTAACACAAGCTTATATTAACAGAAGTCGTGTTCGTATCGCTCTAAAAGATTATTACGGGGCTATTGAGGATTGCGATTTCGCCATTGGGCTCAACCCAAATTCAACAGGAGCATATGTAAACCGAGGTACTGCTCATCATGATTTAAATAATTATCAAATTGCTCTTGAAGATTACGATCGCGCTATTCAGATCGACCCAAATTTAGCAGAAGCATATATAAACCGAGGTATTACTCATCATGATTTAAATAACTATCAAATTGCTCTTGAAAATTACGATCGCGCTATTGAGTTAAATTCAAATTTAGCAGAAGCATATATAAATCGAGGTAATACTCATCATGATTTAAATAACTATCAAATTGCTCTTGAAAATTACGATCGCGCTATCGAATTAAATTCAAATTTAACAGATGCTTATATCAATAGAAGCCTTGTTCGAATCAAGATACAAGATTATTACGGAACTATTGAAGATTGCGATCGTGCCTTACAGATTAACCCCAATTTAACAGAAGTATATACAACTAGAGGTACTGCTCGCTCTTATTTTGGTAATATTCAAGGAGCTCTAGAAGATTTTACCAAACAAGCCGAACTAATACCAAATGCAAATAATTTTTATAATCTTGGAGTCACGCAATATTTCCTGGGAATAAATTCTGAAGCGATCGCTAGTTTTTCTAAAGTTTTAGAATTAGATTCTAAAGTTATTTGTGCTTACTATAATCGTAGTAATTCTTATTACGAACTAGAACAAAAAGAAGAAGCCTTAAAAGATTTCGATCGAGCATTAGAACTCGAACATCAAAGTGAAAATTCATTATCAGAAGAAGACGAACATGGCTATTATGCAAGAGGTTTAGCCAAGTATCGAATGAGCGATGACATTACTGGTGCAATTGCAGATTTAGAAAAAGCTGCCGAGATTGCATTAAAGCATCAATTTACAGTTTTTCATCAAAGAGTAAGCGATCGACTTAAAGAAATTCAATCCTAAATAATCTAGGCGATCGGTTGAAAAGGGCGATCGTTATTTATTCTATTTCTACACCTTTTTTTCTTAATTCCTCAGCGATAGCCTCACGAGCTATATCAGTCCAATCGCGATCGAGTTTTGCGATCGCTTCCCACATTTGCTCTGACATTCTTAACGTTCGACGAACTCGCAAAGGATATTTTCCTTTTTGTCGATCTTTATTGTAGTCGGCGATATGTGGATTGGGCATAGCGAGCGAAGTGAGAAGTTATATAAAAATAATCTAATTGACTTAGGAAGTGTGTCGTCCTATTATTAAGTAATAGCGATCGCACTTGTTTTCTCAGGACAGCGCGATCGCACACAAAATAAATAAATTGTACTTCAATGATACACTCAAAACTTCTCACCAAGCAACTAGAGTCAATTCTCGTACTAGTATTTAAAGGCGCAATCGTTAAAATAATTCGCATTATCAAAGAGGCAGGGCGATCGCGTGTACCTTGGGTGTATCTAGTTAATCGTTATGGACAAAGACGCGCCACGTTTGTTGGAGTAAAAGAGTTAAACCTGGCTTTCCTAAGATATCTTAACCAGTGCAATCGCCTACTTCTAAAAGTAGATGAACGTTTTGCTCTCTCGGCAGCAATGGCTAAGCTTTTAAAAGTAGGCGATACAGTATTCAAAATCGGACGTAGCGAAATGGGTTTAGTAGTCTCAAGCGGGCAAAGCGTTTTTGTTGACTGGGGCGACGGCTTGCCATTGCCCGAATCACCAATTTTGTTGGAGTTGTTTTAATCTCAGAACGGTTAAAACGATGACGAGGTTTAGAAAATATGGAAAATCGATCGAACAATGGCGATAGATTCAAAGAAATTCAATTTTTATAAACTAAGAATTAGCCAAAAAATTGTTATTCTACGTCAACCCAAATACTATTCTCTTCAACACGAACGGGAAAAACAGACAGAGATTTTTGAGTTGAAATTGTGCCGAGTGCTTTTCCTACAATGGGTGGCCATGGAGTCCATTCTTTGACATTACCAGTACGCAGGTCAAAAGCACTACGATGCCAAGGACAGATAATTGCTCCATCTTCAGTCAGTTTACCTTTTTTCATGGATAGTTTCAGATGAGGACAGGAATTCTCGACAGCATAAATTTGACTGGAATGGTTGAGTAGCAAAATAGATTTCGCTCCTACTTTGACTACTTGTCGCGTACCTTCTGATAGTGACTCAACTGGAAGAACTTTAGTCCAACTCATCTTCTTCTCCTTGAAAAAACAGCTCTAGTTTAAGTTTGCCTCAATTGGGGGGCTGAGAAATGTTTTTGGTTAATAAGTTTTCTTGAGTTTGAAGAAGTGGCGCGATTGCACTCGCCGTGAAGGCTGCGCGATCGACTCAAAGAAATTAAATTCCCCTAAAATAGAAAATTATCGACCGCGCCGAATTATTATGGATCTCGAACAAAAGGTTTTAAAAAAATTCCGAGAATTGCCATCCCAACAACAACATGAAGTGTTAAATTTTGTCGAATTTTTACAACAAAAAAGTTTAAACCAATCTCAAGAAAAAGAAGATATACCAAGACACAATTTAAGCGATCTTTTAGCCAAAGTAACCCCAGAAAATTTGCATGGAGAAATAGATCCTAAAAATGCTGTAGGTAATGAAATCGGGTAAACATTTATGTCTTATTGTCCCGAACAAGGAGATATTATTTGGCTTGATTTCAATCCTCAACTAGGACGCGAACAAGCTAATCGTCGTCCATCATTAGTTTTATCTCCTTTTGACTACAACCGTACAGTTAAATTAGTTTTAGTTTGTCCGATTACTAATCGCTCAAAAGGCTATCCTTTTGAAGTTTTAATTCCTGATGGTTTGGCTGTCTCAGGAGTAATTCTATCCGACCAAATCAAATCATTTGATTGGCAATTACGAAAATCTGAATTTATCTGTAAAGCTCCCGATAATATTATTCGACAAGTCGTTGTTAAAATCAATATAATTTTGCCATAAATTACCAAGCGGTGAATAAAAAATTATCGTTCGATCGCGCCGAATTATTATAAATTTTCATTCTACTTATCCTACTTTTTCCGACTTCGATCGTCATAACCGACTTTGGTAGGTTGTTTCAAATTCTCAAACAACCGACGCGATCCGACTGACAAAATTTTTTGAACTGTATAAACTTCTTTTAATTCAAGTTAGTTCATTATTCATTGCTCATTGTTTTATTACCTATGAACCATGAACGATGAACAAATTATAATACAGTAAAAAAAAATGATTAGTTACATATCTGCGCTTGATTTAGCAGGTAATTTTTACCATAACCTAAATCTTTTTGAAATAAAAAAACGGATCGCTCGTTTAATAGATGAATACATTTCTCTTGAAATATTGCGCGATCGCTTAGAAGATTTACCCCTACAATTAGAAAATCCTCAACCTCGTTGTTGGCAACATATTGATTGGCATAATATTAACCGCGAACAAATAATTAATATTGATTTTGATGTCTTTATTTCTATTATCGTTGGTTCGTTGGATACAGAAGCACCGATTCGCGGTTACACCCAAACCAGTAGACAATACCTAGAAAAAATTCATCCTCAGATGGCGCGTTTTGTAGGTGGAGTCGTTGCTGAAGATGGGACGATGTTGGAGTTGGGTTTGTGGGAGAAAGAAGAGAGACAACATACCCCAGCTTTAATGAGAGTTTATACACAATTAACTGGTAAAAAAATTACTCCCACTTTAAGAAGCGTCAAAACCTATAAACCTTCTCAAGATCCATACGCGGATTTATACAGTCACGGATTGCATCGCGTCATCACCGAATACAGCGCTACTTGTCTTTATTTGTGGTTAATGGCACGTACTACTGGCACATTGCAACAAGTTTTTGCCGAACTTCTACAAGATGAAATTAACCACATGACTAAGTTTTGGGGTTTTGGCGCTTGGCTTTTTCCTGAATCTTACCCGAAAAAATTATATTCTACTCTGTGTCGATTTATCATATTAAAGGATTTTCATCGAATAAGTCACGTTAAGTCAACTACACATCTAGTTAATACTTTTGGGCGTATGATGGGTGTTTTAAATTGGAACTCTTGGTCTTTAAATAATCGGATTGAATTAATTTATACTTTTATTTTGGTTATGTTTCGTCTT
Source organism: Xenococcaceae cyanobacterium (assembly GCA_051657945.1). Taxonomy (GTDB): domain Bacteria; phylum Cyanobacteriota; class Cyanobacteriia; order Cyanobacteriales; family Xenococcaceae; genus CAZJTL01. The sequence continues at coordinate 14,634 of JBOFLQ010000285.1, forward strand.
TGGGGCTGGAATTCAACTTTAAAACCAGAGTATTTAAAACATTTACTTAAAATACATCCTTTAAAGGAAAATTGTTAAAGCGATTTATGTTAAAAACAATTGACAAAAATTTTAATAATTTTAAGCTCGATCGAGTAAGTATTTAAAATTAAATTATTTTGTCGATCGCCTTAATTATTTTACTCAAGAAGCTCAATTAATTTAAATCTAAAACATTTCTTGAACCTTACTAATGACTTCTAAACTAATCTCAACAATTTCCACTCGTACAGATTTTCGTCCGCTACCCAATCACGTTGCAGTTATTATGGATGGTAACGGTCGATGGGCAAAAAAAAGAGGATTGCCCAGGATAGCAGGACATCGCCAAGGAGTAAATACACTCAAAGAAATTTTGCGCTGTTGTAAAGACTTGGGAATTAAAACTCTAACAGCTTATGCTTTCTCTTCAGAAAATTGGGGTCGTCCGATCGCGGAAGTAGATTTTTTGATGACGTTGTTCGAGAGAATGTTGCGTAAAGAAATCGACGAAATGAATGCTGAAGGTGTTCGCATTAAATTTATTGGCGATGTCAATGCCGTTCCAATTTCCTTGCAAAAAGAAATCGATCGCGCGATCGAAACTACTAAAGACAATCAAGCCATTACTTTTAACGTAGCGATTAATTATGGCGGTCGTCAAGAAATTCTTAAAGCTTGTCGCCATCTCGCCGATAAAGTACAAAAAGGTGAAATTGAAGCCATGGCGATCGATGAAAACCTTTTCGAACAATGTCTTTATACTGCTGGTTGCCAAGATCCAGATTTACTAATTCGTACAAGCGGCGAAATGCGCGTCAGCAATTTTCTACTTTGGCAGATCGCTTACACTGAGATTTATGTCACCGATACTCTCTGGCCAGAATTTAGCCTAGAAGAGTTCGATAAGGCACTTATTACCTATCAAAAACGTCAACGACGTTTTGGTAAGCTTTAGTAGATTTCCAGTGAGGATATGAACGTAAAATATCGCCATCAGACTTGGGTAAGCAAACAACACGATCGTGAAGCGTCTCATCAGGAGAATCGCCGCTTTCAATTTAACTACTATCAACTAATGGATATCATATCGTTAATGTCGATCGGCTTATTTCTGTCATTTATCCTCACTAGCTGTAATAGTAAAACAGTCGATCGATACGAAGCAACAGCTTTAACAACTCTGACTTGGCAAGTTCAATACAGTAGCGATCCTTCCGAAAATCGACCGGGACGTTACGAAGAATTTGCTTCCGATTCTTTACTCAATCGTAACGGTCAAAGACCAGAAGGTAGAGTAGTTGGCCCTGACGACAAAGGTTTGTGGTGGCCGTTAGTACCTCCTAAACCTAGTTTAGACGAAATTGAGGGTCGTGAAACATCTTATGAAAAAGCCGGTCGTCCCGAATTATTGCGTCAAGTCAGATATCAAATTGCCTACCAAGAAAACGAACAAACTATCACCATGGGAACTAATTATGATGTTTACAGGCAGGTAGTTAAAGCTTTACCGCAAAAAAGATCGCTGCGTTTGACTACTAGTTTGAACGATAATTCTATTACTAAAGCAGAACCAATTTGAGGGGCTAGAGGTTAGGGGTTAGGGGAAAGTCAAAAGTTAAAAGTCAAAAGTCAAAAGTTAATACTCGGTACTTTTTTGTCGATCGCCGATCGCTTGTCTAAAACCTAAAACCACCAAAATATTTGACAGAGTCAAAAAGAATTCGGCGCTACCATGCAACCAATCGACATTAGCTAAAGATTCGCCATAATGTATTTTAGCGTAAATACCAGCAGGGATAGTAACAGCCACGAAAACTAACAACATGTAAAAGCCAATTAATGCTAAACGAGGTGTTTTTTCGCTGCGAGTGAGAAACCACAAAAATCCTAAATAAGGAAATAAAGAAACTGCGAATAGTGTGTCTTTGTTCATTGTTCATTGTTCATTGCTTCTTAATTCCCTAACCCCTATTCCCTACTCCCTAATCCCTAGCCCCTAGCCCCTAGCCCCTTCTTTTGCCGATCGCCAAATCCACCAAGCAGCAGCGCAGAGGGTGCAATTTCCTAAAACTGTCATCGATGCTTGCAGAGTGACTAACCATTCTAAAGATTCGGCATTGTCGAAAAAGTGCCAGGTACAAGCACACATCGCACCAATCAATGCTGGTAACATTCCCCAAGATAAAGCACCCCAGTAGCGATCGCCCGAAACTTCTCCGTACGTCCAAATTAGCCAAATTGCGGCAATCCATTCGATGACGCTAGAAACATGAATTATCCAAGTGGGAATTGATAGTGCGTGCATTATCACTTATTACTCATTACTTATTACTCATTACTTATTACTTATTCCCTCTTTTTTCCACCCATTGAATAACTTGTTTACCCAAATTAGTATTGCTCAAGCGATCGATTTCTCTAATACCTGTAGGACTAGTAACGTTGACTTCGGTGAGATAACCACCAATTACGTCGATACCTACAAAATATAAGCCGTCTTCTTTTAGTTTAGGCGCAACAGCAGCACAAATTTCTCTATCTCTTTCGGTAATTTCAACTTTGACAGCTTTTCCACCCACTGCCATATTACCGCGAAATTCATTGCCAGAAGGAACGCGATTGACTGCGCCGATCGCTTCTCCATCTAACAAAATAATTCTTTTGTCTCCTTCGGCAGCGGCGGGAAGAAATTCTTGCACCATGACGGGTTCTTTTGCTTGTTTGGTGCTAACTTCAATTAAAGAATTAAAATTGCGATCGCCTGCTTGCAAAAACAAGATTCCTTCTCCTGCTTTCCCTCCTAATGGTTTTAATACGGCTGCTTGTTTTTCTTCAACAAATTTTTTAATGACTAATTTATCTTGCGAAACTATCGTTTGCGGAATTACGGATGGAAATTGCAAGGCGTACATTTTCTCGTTAGCCATTCGCAAACCGCTAGGAGAATTAACTACTAAGGTTTTGGCAGGGTCGATTAAATCTAAAATATAGGTAGTATAAAGATAGGGAACAGTTACAGGCGGATCGGTACGCATGAAAACCGCATCCATTTCTTCGAGCGGTGTCAAACCTTCACTAAATAGTTGATACCAACGTTCTGAAGCTACCCAGCGATCGCCTTCTAATTTTACTGGATTTAAATGCACGCGCTCGAGGTTTGCCCAAGCTTTACCATCAATTATGCTTAATTTTTCCGATTGAGTAATCCAAACTTGATGCCCTAATGCCTGTGCTGCTTCCATAAAAGCTACACTAGTATCGTGACCTGGATCGAGTTTTGCGATCGGGTCAATTATAAATGCAAACTTCACGCCATTATTCCCTTAGTATATTTAGCCATTAGCACCCTGTAGAGACGCGAAATTTCGCGTCTCTACCTTAGAATTTCGCGTCTCTACCTTAGAATTTCGCGTCTCTACCTTAGAATTTCGCGTCTCTACCTTAGAATTTCGCGTCTCTACCTTAGAATTTCGCGTCTCTGCCTTAGAATTTCGCGTCTCTACCTTAAAATTTTTCTGCATTCCCTTCCTATCCTCTAGCCTCTATCCCCTCCAAAAGAGGATCTAATCCGCCGCTTGCATCTAAAGCATGAATATCATCGCAACCGCCGATGTGTCGATCGTCAATAAAAATTTGTGGTACGCTTGTTCTACCATTGGCTCTTTGAGACATTTTCTCTCTAGCATCTTCGTCGCCATCGATGCAGTATTCGGTATATTCAACACCTTTGCGATCGAGTAAAGCTTTAGCGCGAATACAAAAAGGGCAACGACTCCAAGTATAAATTTCTAGATTAGCTACCATAACGCTCCAGATTATTAAGTTATATATATATTTCTTTATAGCTTATTTTAGACGTGCGGTAAGAGCAAGCAAACTTACCGAGTTAATTTCGATCGCAAAAAGTAGTTCGATCGAAACCTTTCTAATTAACATTTTGCGTCTAATAATATGTTTGTAAAGCAAATTGACATTTTATCGAACTCTGTAATTGTGGAATTTTGTAAAGAGAAATAATCCATTCATGAAAACTCAATCTACTATTTAGGAGCGTAAATTCAATAATCTAAATAAAAACAGCCATTAAATATGTTCTTTCTGAGGAGAATTGCAGGTTCGGCGTTAGCGGCAATTCTGTTTAGTTGTCTTTCAATTAATCCAGCATTAGCAGAACTTTCTTTAGAAGAAATTAATTCAATTGCCAGACAAACTACTGTTATAATTGCCCCCGGACTGACACCTGAATTAGTCAAAGAATTAGAAGCCAATCGCAACAATCCTTTGGCTAGAAAAAATAATCCAGATGGAGTATGGAATCCTGGTTCTGGAGTAATTATTGCCAAACAAGATAATACTTATTACGTCTTAACAGTTACTCACAACTTCAAACAAAAAGATCTCGATCGAAACGTTATTTATGGAATTCGCACTAGCGACGGTAAAGTTCACCAACTCACACAAATTAATGATGGCAGAAATTGCCCATTAAACGGGTCAACTACTTCTAAATCCTCCAGACTTTGGCGATTTGGTTGTTATTCCCTGGCAATTCCGACTAGAATTGCTGGTACCGATTTAGCAGTAGTCGGTTTCAAGAGCGAAATTGAATATCCGATCGCCTCTCTAGGGAATGTAAATAATACTAAAGTCGGAGAAAGGGTTTATATTTCTGGTTGGCCAGATCCAGAAAAGGAAAAAGACCGATCTACTGGTGAGTGTCGGGGTAAGGTTGCTCGCAGACAAAGGCGCTTGGCTTGGACTCCAGTCACCCGCACGATCGATCCTCAAGAAGGAGAAAACGGCTACAGTATTTTCTATGTCGATGAAACCCGACCGGGTATGAGTGGAGGGCCAGTATTCGATAATAATGGTTTTTTAATCGGTGTTCACGGTCGCGGTTCTGCGGATAAAGGTAATTTAGTCAAAAAATACTGTTCTTTACCCGCTCAAGTCGCTCAAAGATACGAATCAGAAGATTTGAGCAAAGATTTATTAGAAGCAGTAACTTATACTTCACCAATTTTGCACGATCGCTTTAGTAGCGGACAAAATTTAAATAATTTTATTAGTTTGTGGAGTCCTTTGAATATTAACTTGCCTTTCAATCGTCAGTCGCCTTCGCCGAAGATTATTCAAGCCGCTTTGACTTCATTGTCAAAAAATACTAGCGAGACTGGCGTTCTAGAGTTTGACCCCAGCCAAGACATTACGGGTAGATTAGACCTCAGCGATCGCAAAGACACGGTTGAAGATATTTACGAAGGTTTTTCTCTCAAAAATATGCTTAGAGACGAACCGTCAGCAGGTTGTCAATTTTTGTTGCTAGGCGATCGGTGTGAATAGGGATTAGGGATTAGGGATTAGGGATTAGGGATTAGTAGGATGGGCTGTGCATCGTCATTATTAGATTCCTAATCATAAATAAGGTGTGAAGAAAAATGAAGCGAAAAAATTTAAATTTGCTAATATCTAGCTTGTTTGTGTTTGTGGGAACAACAGAGATTGTTCGAGCGCAATCTTTGCCTCAATTGCATCAAAATAGAGCAGAACAATTAGGCGGCGCGATCGCTTATGACAATAATTCTCTAGGTCAAATAACCAATGTCTCTCAACTACGAGATGTCGCCCCAGGTGATTGGGCTTACGAAGCACTACAAGGACTTGTCGAACGATATGGTTGCATTGCAGGTTATTCTAACGGCACTTTTAAAGGCAAACAACCTCTAAATCGCTACGAATTTGCTGCTGGATTAAATGCTTGTTTGCAACAGATAGAACGTTTGGTAGCTAGCAATCAATCGGTACTTGGCGAAGACTTAGCAAAAATCCAAAAACTTAGCGAAGAGTTTCAAGCAGAATTAGCTACTTTAAGTTCGAAGGTAGACAACCTAGAAAGTCGCACTGCTTTTTTAGAAGACCATCAATTTTCCACCACGACCATTTTGAATGGAGAAGTAATTTTTGGCGTAGCCTTTGCTGGAGGTGGCGATCCGCCTGGTGGATGCCGACTGTTGGAAGATATTGGAGACCGAAACAACAATCGCGAGGTCGATTGTATCAATCGAGAAGATCCAGAAAATAACGTAGTTTTAAGCAACCTAACACGCCTGGGCTTACAAACATCTTTTAGTGGAAAAGATCGCCTTCGTACCTATTTAACAACCGGTAATTTTGATAATGGGGGTTATACCAATGCCGAGTCACTCAATACATATATGGCAAGGCTTTCTTATCAAGCCGATCTCGATAACCAAGTAATTCTCGATCTATTAGAATATCGAGTTCCTATTCTTGACGATAAAGTCGTTGTTTCAGTAATACCTTTTGGGTTCAGCCTCAGTAATGTTCTTAGTGCCAACTCCCCCTTTTTTGATACGGGAAGAGGAGCAATTTCTAGTTTTGGCGAAGCAAGTCCTATTTTTAAAATCGGGGGAGTTTTGGATGCTGGTGCTGGTGTGGATTGGTTGATTTCTAAGCAATTTCGACTGCAATTAGCTTACGGCACGGCTAATAGCAGTAGTCCTGAAGAAGGGATTTTCGGGGCCGATCGTAGTTCTCTAGGCGTACAGTTATTGGCACAACCTTCAGAAAATTTCACGACGGGAATAACTTATGTCAATGCTTATTCGAGTGACGGTACTTTAGGAACATTTACGGGTAGTGTTAATGCCGAAACCTTGGGCTTATGGTCTGGTTCTTCCGTTCCATCACCACCTGGTACTGGTAACAATAGCGGTTTTGACGATTGCTGTCGATTTTTTATCGGCGACCAACCCGCGCAAATTAATGCTGTCGGTGGTACTTTACAATGGCGTTTGTCAAATAAATTTACTGTTGGTGCTTGGGGAGGATATATATTTGCCGATTTTCTAGACCAGCTTCCCGATTTTCCTATTTCTGGTAGTAACGATGGCGATTTGACTCCCGATGGTATTGGTGATTCTGCTAATAAAAAACCTTTTGCCAATGCCGCTACTTTTGCCCTTTCTTTAGGCTTATCCGATCCTTTTGGTAGAGAAGGTGACTTACTTGGTTTTGTCTTTGGTATGCCTCCTAAACTAGTCGATGCAGGGCCAGAAACTCAAGGAACGCCCGTACCTTTCTTTGAAATTGCTAGAAGAGGAGAACCAGAAGTTCCAGTAACGGATAATAACAATAATTTGGATACAGTTGGAATTGTAGGAAGTGATAATGCAGATCTCAATCCCGATCCCAATCTAGAAAATCGAGACGGCAATATTTTGCCTAAGAAAGTTGGCGTTAAGGATGATGCAACATCCCTTCACTTTGAAGTTTTCTATCGCTTTAAAGTTAATGATAATATTTCCATTACACCTGGTGTTGTTGTAGTCACCAACCCAGGACATATTGAAGATAATGATACTCTTTATGTAGGTACGATTCGGACTACTTTTAGGTTTTAGATTTAGAAAACAGGAAATAGGGAAAACAGCCGTTATTTATATCCTTTCCCTTAATCCACTACTAAACTTCTCTGTTTGATTCGATCGAGTGAAAATATACTACAAATGTCAAAGATATTTTCTCGATATTTGAGGATTCAAAGCTCTTAAAATCGTTTGTAGTATAAATACGAATTTTCTAGTTTTGTAGTAGGTAGCAAATCGAGCTAGCAAAACAATCTGACGATGGGTGCGATCGCAAAGGCAATTAAGAAAATAAGCCCCTCTAAACAATTAAAATACGATACGTCGAAAGTAATTTTATAGATTGGTAAGGAATCCTGAAAATATATCTTCTAGATATTTCTTTTCTACAACATTTATATATGCCTTATATTTCGTCTCGATACATTAATTTTATAAAACGGTAAAATACTTATACTAAAAAAGATGCATTCAAATTATTTTTTTGATTCATATTCTTTGTAAATTATTAAAGCAACTTCTAGGTATCAATCTAATAAATAATTATTTGTTCGATCGGGAAATACTAATTCAACAGCCACATTAGATCGAGAGAGAAGCTTATTCAGTTTAATTAATCGCTTTGAAACAAGTAGCGAAGCGATATTTGTTTTGCTTAATTCTTTAAGTTTTTGTGCGAAAGTATCTGGAAATCTAAATTGATATGAATCATCGTATTAAATTATTCTCTACTTTTTTGACACTTTAATGCATATTTAGCCAAAGTTACATCGCAGTCGTTAGTAGCAGTATCAATCAGTTCTTTTGGACAATCTAAACGTGCAATAAGCTCGAAAATCATAGCTCTTCCCATCGCATAATCTGGATCTTTTTTTCCTAATTGATAAAGTTTATAAAACTTATCTCGAACGATAAAGTCACTATTTTTTATAAATACATTAAACACTCCCCATCGATAATGTTCGGTTCTAAGATCTTTTCCTTTTAAATACTCTTTTTTAATTAAGGCAAAATTATCGACAGTAATTATCCCTAAATCGATCCATTCTTGGCTAAATTGAAGTCTGTCAAAAACTGGATCTTCAATGAGTTTTTCTTGCATAAATATTGAATCGAAAACTTTCCTTTATTAATTTAAGATTATGGTTCGATCGAGCTGAAACTTGCTGTAATCTAAATTAATCGCCTCCGAACACGGATTAAACTGATTTTAAGATTATATGGGTCATTTACACTTAATTCTGGTTATTGCTTGCGATGCTGGTGGAAAGGTTGGATTGATTTCACTTGCTTTTTGATATGATTCGCACGCTTGCGATCGATTTCCCGATTGCTCGGCAACAGCACCTCGATTCATCCAGACAAAAAGATCTTTTGGTTGAATTTCAATTGCTCGATCGAAAGCAGTTAATGCTTCAGTACCTCGATTGAGAGAAGCGAGGGCTATTCCTTTTCCTACTAGGGATTTATAGTCTTGAGGATTAATTGCTAATGCAGATTTAAACGAATCTATGGCTTTTTGATGTTGATTTAATTGACTTAGAGCAAATCCTCGATCGCGCCAAGCATTGAAGAAACTGGGATTAATTTCGATCGCTTTGTCATAAGATGCGATCGCACCTTTAAAATCTTTCAAACCATCTCGCAACAAAGAACCACGATTGTGCCAAGTTAGATAAGACTTGGGCATAATTTTTAGTGCTTCGTCAAAAGCGGTTAGCGCTTCAGGATAGCGATGCAAAGTAAACAGCGTATTTCCTTTACCAAGCCAGCCTAAATAAGATTTAGAATTGAATTTAAGGATCTGTTCGTAATGAAATAGAGCATCTTGATGGCGCTGCAATTGGCTTAAAACATTGGCGCGATCGAGCCAAATTGTCAGATCTTTGGGTCGCTCGCTTGTAGCTTGTTCGTAAGCATCTAACGCTTCTTTGTACACTCGCAAGGCTTCAGGACGGCGATTTAAATAAGTCAGTACTAAAGCTTTATCTTGCCAAAATCTCGGTTCTAAAGGTGTAATTTGTTGCGCGCGATCGAACGCGTCTAGTGCTTCTTCAAATTTTCCCAATCCCATTAAGGCAACGCCCTTATCGCTCCAAGCTGGAGCGCTATTAGGGTTAATTTTAATTGCATCCTCTTGGGCTGCTAAAGCTCGATCGTGCAATCCTAGTTTATATAATGCCCTACCTTTTCTATTTAAAGTTTCGGCGTTATTGGCATCTAATTTGAGAACTTTGTCATAAGCTATTATTGACGCATCAAAGCGTTCTAGTCGATACAAAGTTTCTCCTCTACCCTTCCAGGCGATCGCGTTATTTTCATTGAGAGCGATCGCGCGATCGTATGCGGCTAGGGCATCTGTAAAGCGTTCTAGTTGAAACAGCGTATCTCCTCGATTGTTCCAAGCTTTAGATGAGTTTGGTTGGAGATCGATAACTTGTTGAAATTTAGATAGGGCTGTTTTTGGAGACTCTTGCAATAATTGCTTGCCAACAAAAGTATAATAGAACGGTCTGACGATCGGATAAAAAACTTCTATAGAGCCTATCGCTACACCCATGGCGATGAGAGTGGAGAGAATGTATTTAGGCTTGAGCCAGTTTTTTTGCCAATTTAACTTTCTAATAATTCCTATTTTAGAATTTGCTCGATAGCTCCGCTCTTTATTTAGTCTTAATGGCGAACCACCAGTAGTTTGCTCTCTTTTGAGCAATTTCTGTAAGTCATTATGTACCATATTTGCAGATTGGTAGCGTCTGCTGCAATCCAAATACGTCATCTTTTGTAGGATTACAGTTAGTCTGGGATTAACTGTAACTCCTGTTTGACGGAATAATGCTTCTAGTTGCAGATCGGTGTGAATTTGCTCTGGTTCTACTCCAGTTAAAGCTTGGATCGCTGTCATTCCCAATGCATATAAATCGCTATTAAAAATAGGTTTATTTACTATTTGTTCTGGCGGCACATACACTTCTACTTTTCCAGCGTGACTGTAACTTCTTGCATCAATTGCAGCACTGGTTGACTCGGTTAAATCTTTAACCATGTCAAAACCGATCGCAACAAATTTGCGATCGCTCTCACGCAAAATTAAATTAGAAGGTTCGATCTGACGATGGATAAACTGATATTGATGAATAAAAGCTAAAATCGCCAGCGTATCATCTAGTAGTTGAATGACTTCTTCTTCGCTTAAACGTTTTCTGTTGTCTAGTGTTTGGCGCAAATTCTCGCCATCGATATATTCTCGAACCAAATAAAACTGTTCGTTTTCCTCGAAACTATCCCAAATCGAGGGAATTTGTTCGTGAAAACCTAATTTTTGAAGAGTTTGCACTTCTGTATAAAAGCGACGTTCCGTTTCCCTCCAATTTAAATAAGCCTCAGCTATCGGCTGAATTTGTTTGATTACACAAGGAGATTGGTATGGTTGGCGCAAATTTTCGGCTAAAAAAACGCGACTGCCAACTTTTCCGCCTAAATAGCGAATAATACGATATCTTTCGCCAATTATGCGATCGAGCAATAATAAAACTTCTAAGTCTTCAAATACTTCGACTACGCTATGATATCTTTGTGCGTATCTAGGTTTGCACATTTTATCTAAAATAGCAGCCAATTCTGGGGAGACTTGACAGTGCTGTCTCCAGTTCGATAATTCTCCTGTAGATGGATCTTCAAGTTCCAATGGCGATCGCCCAGTTAGAGCATAAATAGCCGTTCTCCCCAATGCATAGATATCGCTGGCAAAAGTTGGTTTTCCTGCCATTTGCTCTGGCGACATATAGCCTTGAGTGCCAACCATTTGAGTCCGATCTTGTTGTTGTTGACTATCGAGTACTATAGTGCCAAGCTCTTTGACAGCACCAAAGTCAATCAGCACAAATTTGCCGTCTAGCTTGCGTCTGATTAAATTTGAGGGCTTGATATCGCGGTGAATTACATTGGTTTTATGGACAAAATCGAGTATGCTCGAGACATCTTGCAACAGAGCGATCGTCTGAATTTCAGTTAAAGGCTGACGTTCGACTTCACTTTTAAGTTCTTCGCCGTCAATAAATTCTTGTACTAGATAAAATTGCTGGTTTTCCTCAAAATAAGCAATAAGTTGCGGAATTTGAGGGTGATTACCCAAGCGCTGCTGTACTATGGCTTCGTTTGCAAAGCGCCGTTTGATATTTTCTTGCCAAGCTGAATTTCCACTAAATTGAATTTGCAGTTTTTTAACGACACAAAACGAACTCTGGATACTTTCTAGATCCTCCGCCAAGTAAGTTTTGCCAAATCCACCACTAGCTATTTCTTTGATGATGCGGTATCGCTTACCTACTATATATTGAGAATCTAGTTTTGCTTCCTCAACTCGATCTTGGAAATTTTCAGAGTTGGACATAACTTGTCCTAAATCGGGCATAGTTTTCATCTCAATGTTAGCTTGGCAAGTTTTAAGTAAAAGAAATTTTTCTTAGTTTAGCTAAGGAAAGTGCAAATAATTTAACTATCTTTATAAATTGTCGATCGAAATTACTTGAATGCATAATTTTAGCTAGTCAATCGTACTATTATTATAGGTGTTACATCTAAACTGATAAAAGCTTATTAAAAAAAAGTATATATATGTCAAAGATGTAAAGATTGGAGGACTATGAAAAGTAAAAATTCGTGGCAAAAGTTTGTAGCTGTTTTATCCTTAACTGGAGGAACTTTATTGGTAGGAATGCCAGCATTAGCTCAATTTTTTTATCCTTCCTCTAGTTTTTTTCAACCTGCTGCTTTTTATTTGCAACAGGAGGAAATTCCAACTTTAGAGGAGTTTCTCGATCAGAATCAAGCTAAAGTTTTTGTCTCAAAATTGAACGAAGTAAACCTAATTAATAGTTTAGAAAAAGAAAGACCTTTAACTGTTTTTGCGCCAACAGATGCTGCTTTTGCGGCACTACCACCTACAATTCAAAAGAAATTATCAGACCCAAAAAATTTGCAGAAAGTACTAAAATATCATCTGGTTT
>JBOFLQ010000286.1:0-31622 GCA_051657945.1 Xenococcaceae cyanobacterium
AATCAGTCACAAATACTGTACGCCTATTCACCTCAAGGATGGTTATTCGTATGTGGCATAGATCTTGCCCCCCTTGGACTCTCGCCGCCAAACTGGGTACAGTTATGGCGTTCGTCACCACGGGGGAAGAAAGATGAAATCTTTATTCATCGGTGTTTATCCGCGTTTATCTGTGGACGAATTTTACTTTTCCAAACTCCATTCCTTTTTCTCTAACAATTCTGAATCAGATTTATCTTCAAAAGGAGGCTTTGGCGGTTTTCCCCCTTTTCCTTTAAAAATAAACTCTTCTAAATTTTTAATCACCACATAAATGACAGGAACGATTAACAAACTCAGAAAAGTCGCCACCAACAAACCACCAAAAACTGTCGTTCCCAACGACCAACGCGAAGCCGAACCCGCGCCGTGTGCGGCAACTAGCGGCCAAAAACCTGCCAAACCCGAACCTGCTGTCATTACGATCGGACGAAAACGTTCTTCGGCTGCTGTCATTGCAGCTTTGGCGATCGACATGCCCTGTTCTTTGGCTAGGTTGGCAAACTCAACGATCGAAATTGCATTTTTACTTGCCAAACCCACTAACATTACTAACGCGATTTGACAGTAAGCATCGTTGATTAAACCTCTCATTTTTACCGCAATCATCGCACCCAAGATCGCTAAAGGTACGGAAAGCATAATAATAATCGGATCGACATAGCTTTCGTACTGTGCAGCCAGTACCAAAAAGACTGCAATTAAACCCAAACCGAAAATAATAAAAGAAAGTCCACCCGCCGCAAGTTCTTCTTTAGCCGTACCAGTCCACTCTCGACCGAATCCAGATTGAGCAGCTTCGCTAAAAGCTTTATCCATTCCTTCGATCGCTTGTCCGCTACTGTAACCTGGTGCAGGGCCACCTTGAATTTTAGCCGCTCGAAACCTCTGTAGCGATCGATAACCCAGTTAAGACAGCGATTGAAACACCTAAAAAATACGCCAAAAACTCCTTTAGTTTCCTGATGTCTGCGTAAAATTAAAGCCGAAACAGCAGGACTAAAACTAAGAGCATTAAAAGTTGAAATGGCGATCGAAAAAACAATGGTTAGGGCGAACTGTTGGTAAATTCTTCCTGTCGTTCCTGGGAAAAATGCCACGGGAATAAACACTGCCATTAATACTAACGAATTGGCAATTACTGCCCCGGTCAGTTTTTCCATCGCCTCCAAAGAAGCTTGCAATGGTTTCATGCCCTGCTCTAACTTTACCGCGATCGCTTCCACTACAACGATCGCATCGTCCACCACCAAACCCGTTGCCAGAATTAACCCGAACATAGTCAGGTTATTAATCGAATGTCGGCAGCAAAACCCCCGCACGCTGATTCCAAATCACTCTGGCTTTGACAAATTGTCCGTCTCGCAACCTACCATTGTTGGGAAAAGTAGCCTTGGCGAGAATCGCTTGAGCGTTGCTATCGACTTTAGGCGAAATGAAGCTAATTCGACCGACAATCGGCTGTTTTTTGGGATCGCTACCGATAATTTGCACTGGCAAACCCATCTTTAATTCGTCAGAACGTTCTACAGGCACAGCAACCCGAAGATCGAAGGTTTTATCTTGAGTCAGCGTAGTCAATTCGTCACCGATTCTGACGTAATCGCCGACTTTGATACTGATATCGCCTACCGTTCCGTCGATCGGTGCGATGACTTGGTTGTATTGCAAATCCTCACTTCTCGATCCTAACTGTGCTTGTGCTTGAAGTACACCTGCATTTTCTTTATCGATCGAAGCATTAGCTGCTTTAAGTTTTTCTCTTGCCGCTCTAACATTGGCTTCTGCTGAAGCTAGCGCCGCACGAGAGGCATTGAGTTGTTCTGACGCAGCAGCGCGAGAGGCGATCGCCGAATCTTTATTACTTGTTTGTATGTCTAACTGTTGGCTCGATTGCGCCCCTTGAGCGACTAAAAATGTAGTTCGTTTGAAATCTTCTTCCCTAAGTTTGAGATTAGCTACTCGATCTTCTAAATCTGCTTGACGGCTTTTTACAGTTGCCAAAGCTTCCGCTCTTGCTGCTTCTGCCGAACTTAACTCGGCTTCTACTTGTTTGAGTGCGGCTTCGACATTAGTTTTTACCGCTTTTTGTGCGTTAACGCTAGCTGTGGCAGCATTAACTTCGGCTCTTTGTTTGTCGGGGCGTAACTGTATAATGGGAAGTCCCGATTTGACGCGATCGCCATCTTTTGCTAAAACTTTAACGACTCTTCCTTCGATTTGGGGTCGCAAAATCACTCTTTCTTTTGCTTCTAAAGTTCCCACAAATTCAGAACTGTCCTCAACATTGGCCGATTCGATCGTCTTTAATTTTACTGACACTGCGGGAGTCGATCTTGCTGCACCTGGAGGTTTACTTTCACCACAGGCAGTAACTAACAATGAGACAACCACTGCTGCACCTAATAATCCGATCGTCCGAAATGACATTTTTTTGACCCACTACTTTACCTGATATAAATATCTCTACAAAATAAAATTAAGTATGCGGTAACGCGATCGATCTTGTTGAGGTCGCTCTAAAAATCTCAAGCAAATATTAAAACTTTTTTCGGGTGCTGTCTTGTCAATTCTTGTTAAAAATATCGCAATCTTGCTGTGTTCGTAGTTCATTGCTCACACGCCAAAAATCGATCCTCGTCACTCCGTCCTGTCAGGGCAAAGCGATCGGGATCGATTTAATTACTTCACTACTAATTACTGAATTAACTTAAAAAGGAATTTCATCTTTTTTTCGACCGGAAGCAACAAGCTCTACCTCTTCGCGAATGGCGCGATCGTCTTCAACCATAGTATCTTCTAAATCGATTACTTCATCTTGAGGAACTTTGAGACGACTGTTGATTGCATCGATCGCTTCGTTGAGGTTGGGTTCGTTAAGTTTGCCTTTGTCGTCGCGCCACGTCCATTTGGGGAAGACTCTATCTTTTTTCCAGTTATAAACGTTGACAAAAATGACTTTCTTGGTGTTGTTGTTGCTAGTAGGTTCGAGAACTACCGTTCTGGCTAATTCTGTTTCATTTAATTCGTTTAATGCCAAAAGCAAAGTTTTACTAAACCAAGTATTGAAACCGCAGACAATTTCGTAGAGGCGATCGGCTTCAATGCTAACGATTAGTTTTTCGGTTACGCCGTAGTCGGAAACAGATTCGCGACGAGCAACCGATCGAATATATCCTGTTAGCGAAGATTCATTGATGGCGATCGGTTCGCTTTTGTCGCTATTCCAAAAATACCAAAGCGCTCCTACTTCTTTGCCTATAAAAATTCTAATTGGACGAGGACTACCACCAAAACCTAAAGTTGCGTTCATCATTATCGAGCCATCTTTCTTGTAGTACTTATATACTAGCTTAGCATAATTAAACCCAAAAACTAGTAATTTTGTTCTAATCCCTTTTCTCCAATCAAAGTAGCTGATAAGCTTATTTGTAAACAAGGAAAGGGCTTGGACGCATGAAACTTAGACTGCAAAAAATCCTTAAGCAAAAAATTGCTAGCCCCAAGCACTACGCCAAAATAATCAATCGAGAAGGAAAGTTAGAAGTTGACGGATTGGGAGCTTGGCATTCTTATTTGCGAGATCCGTATCATTTAATGCTGACTATTCCCTGGGCTGGTTTTGCAGCGATCGTCTCGTTAGGATACATTTTCGTCAACATCATTTTTGCGCTTCTTTATCTTGCTGGTGGCGATTGTCTCGAAGGCGCAGAACCGGGTTCGTTTCTCGATGCTTTCTTTTTTAGCGTGCAGACTTTGGCATCGATCGGCTATGGCGCAATTACGCCAAAAACAACCTATGCCGATATTATTGTTACTTTAGAAGCGATCGCCAGTTTGTTAGCGATCGCCGTAGTGACTGGTTTGGCTTTCGCTCGTTTTTCTAAACCAATTGCCCGCGTTATTTTTAGCGATGTCGCAGTCATCGCACCTTATAATGGAATTCCTACCTTAACTTTTCGTGCAGCTAACAAACGCCGTAACTATATTTTAGAAGCACGAGTTACGGTTGACTTTTCCATAGATGAAGTTACTACTGAAGGAGAATTCATCCGTCGTTTATACGAATTACAACTATTGCGCCAACGTACTTCTAGCTTTAATCTCGCTTGGACGATCAGACATGCGATCGATGAAAACAGCCCGCTTTATGGATTTACTCAAGAAATGCTGCTTGACGGACGGGCTACAATTATTGTTTCGTTGGTTGGTATTGACGAAACTGTTGCATATACGATCCATGCCCGTCAAAATTATTCGGTACGAGAGATTCTTTGGAATTATCGTTTTGCAGATATGTTAACTACCAAACCAAACGGCGATCGCTATCTAGATTACAGATTTTTCCATCGGGTACTACCTATAGAAGAGTCAGTAGAGAATAGGAAATAGAAATTAGGTTGCTAAGCTGTAAAACATTTAAATTGCATATTTTTCTTCCCGAATGCCTCCTGCCTTCTGTTTTTTCTCAACTAGTAAATTAAATGCGTGTCAGCTTATTGCTCGATCGCCTTTTCTTAAAAACTTAATTGAAGTTGTTTCGATTCATCTTTCAATAAATCGACTAGAGCGCTGTTACCGCTAGCCTCAGCCGCTTTAAGTCTGCGCTCTAGATTGCGTTTAATATTTTCTAGATGAATACTATTTGCTCGCTCACAAACAACTGGTTGTTTTTGATTGGCAAAATAAATAGGCATTGCGCGATCGCACTGGTTGGGATCGACTTCTCCGTAAGCTACACCGCGATACTTTCTAATTAACTTAGGCTGAAGGTTGGGAATGTGTCTGGGATAGTGATAGTGCCACTGATTTCCCCTATATTTACCGCCAACTCCTCCTTCGATCGCTTCCAAATTGGTTAATTCGCTGTTATATGA
Organism: Xenococcaceae cyanobacterium; assembly: GCA_051657945.1. GTDB lineage: Bacteria > Cyanobacteriota > Cyanobacteriia > Cyanobacteriales > Xenococcaceae > CAZJTL01. The sequence continues at coordinate 4,917 of JBOFLQ010000286.1, forward strand.
CACGCCACGGTATGTTAGCTTCATTTTTTCTCCGATTTACTGTCCAAAAAACCATCAACTATCTTAATTTTATTCGATTTTGAATATAACACCAATTTTCTGTATCTATTTTTACATTTAGCTCGTAATTTATAAAAATTTATTAAGTTTGTTGATGATGGGTGGTGGCGATCGGTTCGCTTTTGACAGTTACCTATTGATTTTCTACAAAGTTTTGATAGCGTTAATTTTGCAAAGCTTGTTATGTTTGGACTAATAATTGTGTTTTGAGTGTAGAAAAGAGAAAAAAGTGTAGAGGAATAAGTATTGAAACGACAATTTTTATTGCGCTCGCGATTGCACGGGAGTGCAGGCGTTGCGATCGGCAAACTTTATTCTGACAAAGTGAATAAGCTTGTTGTTTTTCTATTGCGCGATCGCACTAGAAACCCAAGTACTGGTTTTGGCAGGATAAACTAAAGCTTGCTGGTTTGATTTTCCAGTAGCTGAGTTTTTGACTGTTTCTCCCACTTTTCTCGATATTTCTACTCCAGATTGTTCCAAAACGACAATCGGGTTGAGCGGATTGCTTAAATCGATTCTCTTGACAAGTACTTGTCCATTGGACAAATATTGTCCCACCTCAACATAACGACTAGAATCTTCTTCGGGTGCTCGAACGATAGCCTGAATAATACCACCAATATCAACTACTCCAGTTACCGAAACTGCTTTCGCAATTGTCGGTTCGATATTTATTGGTTCTAGAATTGGAGTAGTCTTAATAGCAGGATTTGGATCGATCTTTGGCAGTGAATTTTTGGCTAGTTTTTCTCGTTCTAGCTTGGCTTTAAGTGCAGCAAGCTCTTCTGGTGTTTTCTCTGGCATTTTTACATTAGCCATTAGCGAGACAAACGAAAACGGATCTTTTCTTCCCTTAATGCTCGCTTGTAGACGGCGATCGGGATTAGTTGATGGAATTAAACCAGCCGTATCTGTTTTTGGTTGTTCTAATTTTTGCTTGGTATCATTCCTAGGGGAATTTTCAGCAATTTTAGTTTCTTTAGCAGAAGTAGGAGCGGGATTTGTAGTTGCTGGTGGGGTTGGGGTACTTGGTTGAGGTGTTGTTTGAGCTGTTTCTTGAGAACAGCTTTGCATCAATAAAGTAATTATTCCCACACAAACAAGCGATGAAATGTTTCGCATAGATAGCTCTCCAAGCTTGACTTTTGCAAGCTTTATCTAAGAATTAATTTAGTAAAGTTGGTTTACCAAATCTAAAATAACAGCTTCATCTATTAATCATCCAGAGTTTGTTTAAAACTGTTCTTGTTTCATCGATTTTTTGAGAACGTTTAAACCTTTTTTGACTCGGCGAGAAACTGTTACTACACTAATTCCTAATAGCTTAGCTGTTTCCTTCTGAGTTAAATCGTGTAAAAAGACAAATTCTAAAACATCTCTAGTTCTTTCTTCTAATTGAGATAATGCTTGTTGCAAGCGTAGTCTATCTTCGTGTGCTAGTTGAAAACTACGAAATTTTGGGTCGGGAACTAATTCACTTAAACTAGTTTGAGAATCTTCACCATTTCCAACTGAAATATCCAAGCTAAGAGGCTCTCTATTTTGATAAGCAAGTTTAATTTCTTGCCATTCTCTTAGAGAAATTTCTAAGACTTGTGCTATTTCTGAATCGTTTGGCTGCCGGTGATAATTTTCTCGAAAGTGTTGAATTACAGAGACTGATTGTCTTCTAATTTCCAACCAACGTCTGGGAATTCTAACCGTACAACTTTTATCTCTTAAATAATGCTGAATTTCTCCTCTAATATAAGGAATAGCAAAAGAACTAAAAGCATTTCCTTTTTCTAAATCGAATCTTTCAATTGCTCTAATTAAACCAATACAGCCTACTTGTAATAAGTCTTCATAGCTCTCATGACATTGATTTACCCAATGACGCGCCTCTTTTTTTACTAGTCCTAAGTTTAGCTCCATAATTTGATTGCGTAACTCAGGTTCTTTGGATTTTTGATAGTTTTGAAATAAATGTAAGCTATCAAGTTTAATAGTGTTGTCGATACAAGCTGACATTCGAATATTTCCTATTTTTACCAGAAAAATTCAGAAATTTATATAGATTTGCTTTAAGAATCTGAATTGGTTTTTTACGAGCTATTACTATTCAACAAAAAAGAGTCTTGGTGTTAATCGAAAGAGATTCTTTTTTAGAATTTTTTAAGCTAAATCCAGCTTATTATTTGTTCAAAATAAGGACAACAGCATTTTTACTATTTATATTTAATAAAATAATTAACTTTAAACCTAGATTTTACCGATGGCATTTTAAAGAAAATAAAAAGTCCGTAATTTTACGAGCTTTTTAAAGAGTAAAACTCAATATTAATGCGTAAAAATTCATTGTTAATTTTAAACAATGAGTATATTTGCGTAAAAAAAATAATGGAAAGCTTTTTTCAATGTGAAAAATAATGCTAAACCGATCGATATTTTTGTTCGATGGATTGAGAATGTTGATTATTTTGAAAAAATTAACTTAAAATCGCCAAAAAAAAAGGGGCAAATAGCCCCTGAAAAATAATTTTATTGCCTTCCTCCTTAATCTTCCTTACTGTTAAAAGAGGAGAATAAGTTAGTCGATTGAAGAAAATTGACGTTATTAAGAATCTGAGTCAAGCCGACCGTAAAAAATGCCTCGAACTCTTAGTTCTTCGGGTTCTTCAGCACCTAAATCGGTGGCAGAAGGCTGCTCGCTTTCAAACACGCCTGCAATTTCACCAGTTTCGCTATTAACTTTGGTAACATTAAGAGACATTTTTCCCTTAGCAGTTTCAAATTGCTTGACATTAGCACGATTGAATTTACTGTCGTCCGATCGCGCTGGTAAAGCTACAGCAGTATCGTAACCACTGGCGACGCTACGACCTTTGGGGTCGAGAAAAACAGAACCGCGATAGGAAGGAACTTTAAATTCTCCTTGAAAATCGGTGGATGCATCGATCGCTTGAACGCCTGGCTTAGTTGTCGCCACCAGTTTTTTGATCGTGAACATGAAAGGCACTTGTTCGCCACCTGGTAATTGTACGGTAATTGCTTGAAAATCAATACCGTCTTTTTCTTTGAAGGTTAGTACCCCATCATCGCCAGTTTCAATTACACCAGTAATTTGTTCGAGAGTAGAAGTATCTCTGGTTACAACTTTACCAGGAATAAATTCTGCTTCTTTACGTTTGTTAGCAGGTTCTTCTTTGACAAAATACTGTTGTGGCTCCAGACACATATCGCTTAATGTATAAGTCTGGTTGGGAGAGATTGGAATTGCACCACGACGAGTTTCCTCTAATTGGGGACAGGTGTTAGCCAATCCAGTTCCTAAAATATCATCGTAAGTTAGTTGTTCTCTGCTCTGAGCGTTAGCAGAGTCGCTACAAGCAGTCAGCAACCCCAAACATAAAGCCAAAAGAACAGAAATTACAGCACGAAACTTCATTATCAACCTCTTTTTTTTGAATTTTGGATTTGACATCCTCAGTGGATATGAGAATTAATATTGTTTTAGACAAGTTTGCTTAGTCTGAATGAAATCTACTCTACCAGAATAGATACTATCCATAATCAAACCCGATCGATTCTTTCTCGATCGTGTTTTGCTAGCTAGTTGAATCGATAAACCTCTATTATTAAAGCGGGCGATTGCCCAATTGAAGTTGAACTAGACATAAGTAAAATTCTGATGGATCGCAAACCAGATCGACAAATCACTCCTCCAGGTGTCTCAATTGAAGAAATAAGTACAGCTATTTGGGCGTTAGCGGAAAAAGATCGAGGCGATAGTTTGCGATTGTTAAGTCTTTTGCGAAGTATAGAACAGCTTCATCGTAAAATTAGGGTCGAGTTATTCGAGCCATGTTTGCCACAAACGCGACAGCATTTATATCAACTAGCCAAAGAAATTGAAGAAAGTGGCGGATGGCCTTATATAGAGCGCATGAGGTTGCGAGAATTATTGAAGAGGATGGAATGGGAAGAGAATAGCACCATCCAAAATTCAACAGATGAATCAATTTCTGAAGAAGGATGAGATTCGAATTGCTATTGGAACTAATCTAAGAGAAAATGTTGAAGTTGGTTGTTGAGACGAAAATTAATTCATGCCATTTGTAATAAACCCGATTAAGTTTGGTACTGATGGCTGGCGGGGTTTAATTGCTGCTGACTTTACCTTTGAGCGCGTAGCAATGTTAGCTCCGTTAGCGGCGCAAGTCTTAGCTGAGAATTATGGCAGGTCGCCCGAACATCGTCGAGTGATTGTTGGCTACGATCGCCGCTTTATGGCAGAAGATTTTGCGAAAATAGCAGCCGAAGCACTGCAAGAAGCAGGCTTTGACGTGTTGTTAGCAGAAACTTACGCTCCTACTCCAGCATTGAGTTGGGCAGCCAAAATGCAAGATGCTTTGGGCGCTTTAGTAATTACTGCCAGTCACAATCCAGCAGGCTATTTGGGCTTGAAAGTAAAGGGAGCTTTTGGCGGTTCGGTTTCTCCCGAAGTAACGCAGAAAATTGAAGCTTTACTATCTCAACCCCAACAACCAGCTAAAAGTCCGGGAAAGCTAGAATATTTCGATCCTTGGCCGAGTTATTGTGAAGGTTTGCGGGCTAAGGTCGATGTTAATAAAATAAAATCGGCGATCGCGACGGGCAAATTGCGTGTTTTTGCTGATGTGATGCACGGGGCAGCAGCTAGCGGTTTGAGTCGTTTGTTGGGTTGTGAGATCGATGAAATTAACGGCGATCGCGATCCTCTGTTCGGCGGAAATCCTCCCGAACCTCTACCTAAGTATTTGCCAGATTTATTCCGCATCATTCGCAGCAATGCCCGCGAACAACCCGACACTTTAAGAGTAGGATTGGTATTTGATGGCGACAGCGATCGCATTGCTGCGGTAGATGGAGAAGGTAATTTTCTCTCTTCGCAAATTTTGATTCCGATTTTGATCGATCATTTAGCACAAACAAAAGGCTTTACAGGAGAAATAGTCAAAACAGTGAGCGGATCGGATCTGATTCCTCGCATTGCTAAACTTTACAATTTATCGATATTTGAAACGCCAATTGGTTATAAATACATAGCCGATCGCATGTTGGCGGCTGAAGTATTGCTGGGCGGTGAAGAGTCGGGCGGGATTGGCTACGGTACGCATATACCCGAACGTGATGCTCTACTTTCAGCTTTGTATGTACTAGAAGCTGTTGTTGAATCTGGAGAAGATTTAAGCTCGCTTTATGCCAAAATGCAGGAGAGAGCGGGTTTTACTTCTGCCTACGATCGCATCGATCTACCTTTAGCTAGTATGGCGGTAAGAGATAAATTGGTGTCTCGCTTGCAAGCAGAAACTCCCAAGGAAGTAGCTGGTAAATTGGTAGTCGATTGTTTGGCTGTTGATGGCTACAAGTTTCGTCTAGCAGATGATAGCTGGTTGTTAATTCGCTTTAGCGGTACAGAACCAGTATTGCGAATCTATTGCGAAGCTGACAATGCGATCGAAGTTCGAAAAACACTCGATTGGGCAAAGGATTGGGCAAATTCCAGTTGAGAGAATTGAAATGCTGTAGAGATGTGTCGCCGACACATCTTTACTACTCTTTATTACTTAATTCCGTATATCCACATAATCAAAAACGGGGTAAGTATGGTCAAAATTAAATTTAAAGGCGCGCCTACTCTAGTAAAGTCGAGAAATTTATAACCACCAGGGCCATAAACCATGGTATTAGTTTGATAGCCGATCGGTGTTAAATAACTATTAGAAGCGGCAAAAGTGACGGCAAAAATAAATGCTAAGGGATTGTAGCTTAGAGATGTTGCTACTTTTGCCGCGATCGGAATCATTAAAATAACTGCGGCATTGTTAGAAAGAATTTCTGTGAGAACGGAAGTAATTAGATAGAAAAAAGTTAGCAACCAATATCCAGAAAGATGAGTGCCGATCGCGCCGAGATAATTAGCCAACCATTGACTCGTTCCCGACTTTTCCATGGCATCGCCAAGCGGAAACAATCCAGCTAACAAGAAAATAACATCCCAACGAATTGCGCCATAAATTTCTCCTGGTTGGAGACAACCAGTTACAATCATTAAAATTACACCAGCTAAAGAACTAACGAGAATTGGTAGCCAATTAAAAGCAGAAACGATAATTACTCCCAAACCGATCGCTACGGCGATCGCCGCTTTATCAGTACGCAAAGTTTCTAAATCCTGCTGTTCCATTACCAGCAATTCTCGCGTAGTTTGCAAGCCCAAAAAACTTTGTTTTGGCCCTTGTACTAAGAGTAAATCGCCGAAGCGCAAAGTAACTCTACCCAAACGTTGTTTGAGTAATTCTTCTCCGCGACGAATCGCCAAAACTGTTGCGTTGTACCTTTGTCGAAAGCGCAGATCTTTAAGAGTCGTTCCAATCAAACGAGAATTAGAAAGAATCAAAACCTCACCAATTTTTTCTTCTGCCGAACTCAATTCTTCTTCTAAATCGCCATTAAATTTAACATCGGCAAGAATATCAATACCTCGTTCGTCTTTAATTCTCAATAAATCGTCGCGACTGCCACTTACAAGTAAGATATCCCCCGCCATTAAAACTTTATCGGCTAATGGTTGGGCAAAGCGATTGCCTTCGCGAATCAATTCTAAAATAGCGATGTCGAGTTTGCGTTGAATTTCGCTAGAACGGATTGTTTGTCCGATTAAATTCGATCGCGGTTTGATGACTACTTCTGTGACGTAATCTTTCAAACCATAATCTTGTCCGACTAGATCGCTATCTGTTTTTTTGCGATCGGGCAGTAGTCTCGGTGCAGCAAAACCAAGATAGATTAAACCAACACAAAAAGTAATCAAACCTAACCCTGTAAATTGAAATAAACTAAATTCGCCGTATCCCAATTTCTTAGCAACGCCACTGGCAACAATATTGGTAGAAGTACCAATTAAAGTAATCATTCCCCCCAACACGGTTACGTAGGACAGAGGAATGAGTAACTTAGACACCGAAATGCCTCTTTTTTTACTCCAGTCTTCTACCAAAGGTAAAAATAAAGCGACAACCGCAGTATTATTAATAAAAGCTGTAATTGGTCCGACGATCGCGCCCATGACCAAAATTTGCTGAGTCGCGTTTTTACCGCCCCACTTAACTAACAAATCTCTGACCATCTGAATTACTCCCGTGCGAGCAATTCCAGCACTGAGAATAAACATTGCCATAACTGTAATTGTGGCGGAGTTACCAAAACCAGCAATTCCTTCATCTGGAGTCACCAAACCCAATAGCATTAGCACGATCGCCACGGTAATTGCTGTAATATCTACTGGTAGCCATTCAAAAATAAAAGCAGTAAAAGCTAGGACGAGAATGCCCAGCATTAAAGGGATCGTCGAGTTCATTAGCGAATTAAAATATAGATCGAAGCCAACTTTAACCGATTAATTTAATACTTTACACTGTCTTCGATCGCGCAATTAAACGAGCTGTGGAGTATGGAGCGATTTTTTTTAGTGCCAGAAGACAAGATCTCGATGGAAAATACGACGATCGCAACTCAGGGCTTATTTTTGTATTTGCTAGGTGTTTAATCTTGAATTTTTCTCTGAGACATAATTGTTGTCTCAAATATCGATCGATCGATTAGACAAATTTACAATTAATAATAAGCACATTGCTAAAATCATGTACGACATCGATGCAGAATACGATTCTTGGTTGCAACAACAAGCAGATTTGTTACGCGATCGCCGCTTTGAAGAATTAGATGTCAAGAATTTGATTGAGGAATTAGAAGCGTTGGTTAGAGGAGAAAAAAGCGCAGTAGAAAGTCTAACAATTAATATCTTGGTTCATTTGCTCTATTGCCAATATTGGCAAGCAGAAAGAATAAATATCCCACATTGGCAAGCTGCAATTCTTAACTTTCGTACCCAACTACAATCAAAACTGACTACTAATCTAAAAAATCACCTCAACGATCGCTTGGAATACCTGTATGGCAAAGCTAAAAAAATAGCAGAGTTAAAGTCTGGTATAACAATGCAAGAAGTTGGTTATTCGTTGCAAGAAGTGTTAGATGATGAGTTTTTTTCTTGCTAATGGGGATTTGCTAAATTCTGATTTCGCTCAATTAAGAAAAGAGCGATCGCTCATTGGACAAACGAACTGACTCCAGAAATTCTATCCGCAAGAATGCACTACCAAAATATTTGCAAAGGGATCGATCGAGAACATTCTCTTTGGTTTGCATTAGCGCATTTTTTCAATTATCAAAACTAGACGGCAGTTTGAATTCCCAATGACAAGGCTAGATATATCTAGCCTTGTGAGCTGAATGTTTCATGCACGGTTCGGAGCAGAGGAGGTAATGGCAACATTCCCCTCGACTCTAATTAGATAATCGATCGGGGAATGCCAATAACACCAATGGTTTAACGGTGGGTACGTTACACTGCTAAGGTTCGATCGGATTTATCAGTCAAACCAATCCTAGATTTTATTTCTTGCTTAGAAGTTACCCAAGCACTAGATATATCTTCCAAAATAGTTCTCATTTGAGCTTCAGTTTCGGTGCATAAAACTTTGAGAGTGGGCAAATATTCGCCATTAACAATCCAATGTCCATACCCGCAAATTTCACCTTTGCTTCCAGTTAACTTGTGAATAACCAAATCGCCATTGTTAAACATAATTTTCTTACCCTAAATTTTTTTTAGAAATCAAAATCACAATGAAATCAGCAAATCTGTTCGGGCAAAGACCGCGATCGCTTATCTAGCTAGATATATATTTAATGATGCGCCAGTTTAAAAACTGTCACAACTTTCTCGGGATATAGTTCAAAGGTATTATATGACTGAGCTTAAATTCTCAAAAAAACTCTTCTTTAGGGAGTTGACTTTTTAGCTCTATTGCTTATTTGCTACTCAGCACTTATCTACTCCCTTAAATCATAAAAGACTTAAGTTCGCTGTTAGTCCATTGCTTGTGAAAGCGTTCGACGATAATCGGTCTAACCACAAATCGAACGGGATTGCCGAATTCTACGTCAATACGCAAAAATGAATAAGGACGGCGTTTTTTCGAACCAAAACCTTTGCGTCCTACAAACAATTCCGATCGCGCGACTATACGTTCGGATAAATCGTTACCGTCGTCAATAAATTCTTCAAGTTGAACTCCTTCTTGACGCTGACGGCGCAGACTATAACCGCTACCGCCACAGACAATACAATTTAGATTTGAATCTGCATGTCCCGTGTCGAGGGTTTTGATATATTCTAAACAATGGGCGTGACCGTTGAGAATTAAATCGACAATTGGGCGCTCGCCTCTTAAAGAACCAATTTCTTTAGCGACGTTATCTAAGACTCGACGTAGGTGTTGACGAACTGCCAAAGTCTGCGCCTGATGCCACTTAGTTGCCTCAGTAACGTATGGAGGATGGTGAAAAAACAACACTCTTCCTCTGACTGTGTCGGTATGCCAAGAATGAATTAAGCGTTGTTGCAACCAATCTAATTGTTCGGTATCGATCGGCGGTGCATCATGAGTTTCTAGCTGCTTGGTTAAATCGATAGTAATTTCGTCAATTTGTTCTATTTTTGTTTTAATTTCGTGCAGTTCTTCAGAATCCTCGCTATCGTCTTCGTTGAGTTTTGCAGCAGTTCGTAAAAGCTCTAGCTTTTCTTGCTCTAGTTTCGCTCGCGTTTGTTGCAAATTACGTCTTTGTATGTCCCCTTCACTAGTATTTGGAATTGGTTGGGGGGCATTAAAAGTATTCGAGTCGAGGGCAAAAAAATCAATACCGCCATAGCGAAACGTATAATAACGGTTAGGCAAGCGCGTAAATTTTTCAGGTTGATAGCGCAAACATGTTCCCGTGTCAGTTTGAGCGGTATAGTGTCGGTCTAAATGTTCGTTTAAATTATTGTTGTCAGTAAAACGATTCAAACAATCTAGAAATGCATGAGCATAAGCGCTTCCCTGAAAAGAACCGTGCCAGCCAAGATCGAAATCTAACTTGAGTTTGATTATGCGACGTAACGGCAGAGTTAAACCACTAAAAAATCCTTGTAGAAACGGCAAATCGTAATAATCGTGATTGCCCAGTACGGGAAAGATAGGAAACTTAAACATCATGCGATCGAAAGCAATTTGTTCGGGTCGATCGCCACCGACAAGAAATTCTTTGTATGGTTTGATGAAATTGTCTAAATAATATTCACTAGAGCCAGCTAAATAAACGACATCCCCCGTATGTAATACAAAACGACAGGTATCGAGATGAGGAAGCATTTGCTCTGCAACCTGGCGTTGTGGGTTAAATTTTTGTTCTGAACCTACACCAGTATCGCCAATTACTAAGAAGGAAAACTCAGTGCGATCGCTTATACCATCATCGAGGGAAAATCGCGTGCGATCGATATTTCTGTTTGCAATCAGAGGATCTCCCCATCTTACCCTCTGTTTCATTTTACGAATTTTAACGGGAATAGGTGGATCGGTTACAAATTGCATTAACTTGAGTTTAAAGTTCGGAAACTAAAAAAATTCTAACGCTCAGTTGTCTAATGTAATTTTATCTTTTTAATAAAATTCCGTGTTTGAGTAAAACTTGTCTGGCATTATCATAATCTTCTTGCATGCCTGAAATGTTTAAAGAGTATTCAAAAGGTGTATTTTCGCCTTCGGTTTGGGGAACTTTTGCGCCAGTGATTCCACCAACTGCACCAACAGCTATTGCACCGACAAGACTGCAAGCCAAAATTAACACGACTACAGGTATGTCGATCGGAATATTTTGGTTGGGAAAAGTTTGAATTACTACATTAATAGTCAAACCAACGATAATTCCCAATCCAGCACCGGCAAACGCCCCACCTCTAGCACCTTCAATTGCTTTGGTTTCGCGTATTGTAAATTTTTCTTTGACAGCAAAAGCATTTAACTCGAGTATTTCTTTAGAAAAACCAGCTTCTTCTAAATATCCGAGGGCTACTTCGGCATCAGAGCGATCGGGAAACTTGCCAAGGAAATAATTTTCTAGCTCGTTTGAAGCTTGTTGTGGTTTTGGTTGATTCATGGCAAATTAGGGGCGCTTAGGTTAGGGAATAGGGAATAGGTGTAGCAATGAGCAATGCCCGTTATTCAACACTCATCCCTCATCCCTTTAAGTTCATTTTTGGTTAAGAAGCATCGTTGATGCGATCGCCTATGTTTTCGACGGTACGACGAGCATTTTTGCCTACTTCGTCCGATTTATATTCAGCGGCATCGGAAACGTCTTCAGCAGCGCGATTTACATCTCTGGAAGCTTTCTCGAAATTGCTTTTAGTGGTATCTAGTCTTTGTTCGATCCCTTCAGAAATGTCTTCTTTAAAACGATTGAATCTGTTGCGATCGTCTTCTACATATTTTCCTAAAACTTCACCTGTTTTTCCAAATTCCTTAGCATATTCTTTGCCACTATCAGCTTTCTCGATATTGGCTTTTGCCCCTTGAATTAGTCTGTCAGCTTTGGCTTTAAGATTGGGATCGTCTCCACGAACATCGTCTTCATATTGATTGAATCCTTCCTGCGGCTTTTTAGTCTGATTGGCATCGTAAGCATCGTAGTCTGGGTTTTCTTTAGATTCGTAAACTCGATTTTCCGAGTAAAAACCTCCAGCATCATTTGCCGAAACCTTTGTAGAATCAGTACTACTGCAAGCCGTATTAATTAACAGTACCAATCCAGCTAAAAATACTGTTACTATTCTATTTAATCGAATCGATTTAATAAATTGATTGAGTTTATTCATTTTTCTTACTCCAATGTTACTTGTCTAAATCTCGATCGAGCTTTTGAGCAGATCGAATTTAAAGAAAAGCCGCATCAGAAGTAAAAAAAATTAACCTCTGATGCTACGCATAGATTCAGACAACAATCGAAGCTTAGCTGAAAAAGAACTAGCTCTTCTTCTACCTAAAGTTAGGTAAATAGGGAATAGGGGTTAGGGATTAGGAGCAATGCCCGTTGCCAAGGCACGGATTCTGTAGGCGAAGCCGTGCCGTTAGGCTGGTTTCCTCAGAATACAAAGTGCCGTCGTTGCCCGTTGCTCGGTGCAGCAATGAACTATTTATTTTTTGCCTTCGGTTTTCCTTTTTGAAAGTAGGCTTCCATCACCTGACGTACCATTGGCCCTGCGACACTACCACCGCCACCGCCAGAATGTTCGGCAAAAGCGACAACAACGATTTCAGGTTTGTCGAAGGGAGCATAAGAACCGAACCAAGCATGATTTTTTCCTGGTGGTGCTTGTGCCGTGCCGCTTTTACCCGCAATGGCTGGTAATTCTGGCAGATTGAGCGCTTTGCCAGTACCAGAAGTAACTACAGCTCTAGTTCCCGCTCTCAAAGTTTTAATTGTCGATGGTTTGAGGTTGAGGGAAACTCTCTCTTTAAAATATTTTTGATTATCTTTTACTAACAAGTGAGGGCGTACCCGATAGCCATGATTTGCAACTGCGGCAAATTGAACTGCCACTTGTAAGGGAGTTGCTACGGTAAAACCTTGACCGATCGACATATTCACCGTATCGCCGATCGTCCATTCCCAATTGTTAAAATTACGCCTCTTCCAAGCATCGTCAGCAATCAAACCAGAACTTTCTTCAGCTAATTCAATCCCCGTTGGTTGACCGAAACCGTATTGGCGCGCCCATTTAATTAGGGTTTCGCCGCCCACACCCCTACCGATTTGCCCGTGGAAGGTATTGCTACTCATGGCGAGCGCCGTTAGATAACCGATCGAACCAAATCCAGCGTGATTCCATTCTCCCAAAGACATACCGCCAAGATTGATGGCGCCGTATGTATGCAAAACGGTGTTGGGCGGAAATTTACCCGATTCCATACCTGCGGTATCAGTAACTAATTTAAATGTAGAAGCGGGAGGAAATCCTTGTAAGGCTCGATTGACAAACGGATTGCCTTGTCCTTGTAACTGTTTCCAAATCGATGGAGTAATGCGTGAAGAAAAAATATTGGGGTCGAAAGTGGGGTAGCTTACCATTGCCAAAACAGCGCCATTGTTGGGGTCGATCGCGACGATCGCGCCTTTGCGTTTTCCCAATGCAGCTTCGGCAGCTTTTTGGACGTTTAGATCGAGGGTAAGGGTAAGATCTTCTCCTGGTTTGGCAATTTTTTGCCCTAGAACCCGCATCACTTTACCCGCACCATTAACTTCCATCTGTAAGCCACCCCACTCGCCACGGAGCATTTTTTCATAGGATGATTCAACGCCCATTTTTCCAGCCACATCACCGAGACGATAACCAAGTGATTTCCTTTTGGCAAGTTGTTTGGAGTTTAGTTCGCCCGTATAGCCGAGAATGTGCGCGCCGACATTCTTATTGGGGTAGTAACGGACGGTTTCGGCATCGACTTCCACCCATTTGAGGCGATCGCGATATTCTTCTAAGGCAGTAATTTGAGCTAGATTGAGTCCGCGAGCGATGCGAATTAAACTAGGAGAATTGTATCCCGCTTCTTCAACGCGCTTTTGAATTTCTGCTTCGGGAATTTGTAGGCTTACTGCTAGCAAACGCCTAATTTCACGCCATTCTGGTTTCATTTGCGCGATCGGCCACAAATAGGCAGAATGCGATAACCTAGTAGTTGCTAACACTCTACCTTTGCGATCGAACATATCGCCTCGCACTGGTTGTTTGGGAACTATTCGAATGCGATTGTTTTCGGCTCGATCGCGGTTGCTACTACCCTGCTCTATTTGCAGGTAAGCCAAACGGCTACCGACTGCCCCAAATAAAAACAAACTGACAAGCACCATAATCGATACTGATTGATGTTGCTTTCCTGCGGTGCGATTCGCTTCTGGCTGTCTAACTTTATTAAACGTCCCAATGATAGTCATGGCTTGACGCGCTTGATGGGTAAGGTTATTGCTTGTGGATTGGTAAGCTACAAGGTATATGCGAGCGCTGGCACAATTTTTTTTTGAAGACTTAATTTAGCAGTCTTTAAAAAATTTAAAACTTAAGGCTCTTAATTCTTTTATGTACTTTTAGAATCAGTGTCTTTTGAATTTATAATTTGCGTGTTAATTGGGCTAGGCGCAATTGCACGATCGAACAAAATATATCTTTAACGATAATTAATAATTGGTAAAGTTTGCCATTATCTAACTAGCAGGGTAAATTATTAACCTTTAGCTAGTTAACTCAATCGAGCTTTTTCCAGTATATGTTAAAAAAATTGTTGTTTTTTTGCTGATGGTTAACAGAAGGCTACAAAAGTTAGGGTTTTACCTATTTCCGCACTGGCGAGAAGTTTTATTGGGCATTGTTGCTCTTTTGGTGGTTAATATTCTTGCGGTTTATATTCCCCGTTCGATCGGGACTAATATCGACAAGTTAAAACAGGGATTCGATTACCAACAATTAATTGGTTACGTGCTTCTAATCCTCCTTTTTGCAACTATTATGTGGGGGATTAGAATGTTATCCCGCATCTTTATCTTTGGTGTGGGTAGAAAAGTTGAAACAAGCTTAAAACAGAATATTTTTGAGCATTTATTAACCTTAGAGCCATCTTATTTTGCTTTAAATACATTTGGCGATTTAATGAGCCGAGCGACGAGCGATGTTGATAACATTCGTCGCTTACTTGGTTTTGCTGTTTTGAGTATTGCCAACATTATTTTTGCTTACGGTTTGACTCTGCCAGCCATGCTGTCGATCGATTACTCTCTGAGTCTGGCGGCACTTGCTGTTTATCCGCTCATGCTGATTTTAGTACAACTTTTTAGCGGAAAATTACAAACGCAACAAAAAGATGTACAAGAAAGGCTTTCGGATCTCAGCGAGTTGATTCAAGAAAATCTCAGCGGTATTACCTTAATCAAAATTTACGCTCAAGAAGAACAAGAACGTCTCGCTTTTGGCAAGCAGAATCAAAATTTATTGCGAGCTAATCTCAAACTGGCGAGAACGAGAACTACACTATTTCCTTTGGTGGAGGGAATAGCAAATGTCAGTACTTTAATTTTACTGGCTTTGGGTTCGGCCGCGATCGCACGCGGACAAATTAGTGTGGGAGATTTTATTACTTTAATTATTTACGTCGGTAATTTAGTTTTTCCTACTGCTTTGTTAGGATTTACTATTTCTACCTATCAGCGCGGCGAAGTTAGTATCGATCGCATTGAAGCAATTCTTTCTGCCGAACCCAAGGTAAAAGACGTTTCAGAATCGATTTCTTTGCCCATAGAAAGAGTCAAAGGCGAGATCGTCGCCCGCAACCTCAGCTATACTTACCCAGGCTCGACAATTCCAGCTCTCAATAATGTTAATTTTACCATTTATCCAGGATCGACCGTTGCTATTGTCGGACCGATCGGCTGTGGTAAATCCACTCTTGCTAATGCTATTCCGCGTTTGTTGAATATAGAGTCGGGACAGTTATTTTTAGATGGTTGCGATCTTACTAAAATTCAACTTTCAGATTTGCGTAGCGCGATCGCTTGTGTACCCCAGGAAAGTTTTCTGTTTAGTACCACGATTAAAAACAATATTCGCTATGGCGATCCTTTATTAGAAGGAAAAAAAATTGAAGAAGCTGCCCGCACTGCCCAAATTCACCCCGAAATTATGAATTTTCCGCAACAGTACGAAACTGTCGTAGGCGAACGCGGCATTACTCTTTCTGGCGGACAGCGGCAGCGTACTTCTTTAGCTAGAGCCTTAGCGATCGAAGCTCCTGTTGTCATCCTCGATGACGCTCTTTCTAGCGTAGACAATCAAACGGCTACATACATCCTCAACAATCTTTCCGATCGCGTCAATCGCAAAACCGTAATTTTTATCTCACATCAACTCTCCGCCGCCGCCAATGCCGATCGCATTCTCGTTATGGATCGCGGCGCGATCGTCCAAAATGGCACTCATCAAGAACTAGTGCAGCAACCTGGTTTGTATCAATCACTTTGGCAACAACATGAGTTGAAAAAAGCGATTGAGTAGGGGATAGGGAACAGGGAACAGGGAATAGGGAATAGGGAATAGGGAATAGGGAATAGGGAATAGGGAATAGGTAATTACTTTTGACTTGCCCGATGCCCGATGCCCCTTGCCCGATGCCCGATGCCCCTTGCCTCTTGCCCTATTCCAATTTAGTTGGAAAAGTGACATGTATGGCTGTATGTTGACCTAATATGCTTTCGATCGACAAATTGCCAGCATGAAGTTCGATCAAAAGTTTGGCGATGGTTAAACCCAAGCCAAAACCAGGTTGTTCGCTAGATTGCTCGAATTGTAAATAGGCTCCGAGGTTGGCAATTTGTTCTGGAGTCATGCCCTGTCCGCGATCGATCGCAAACAGATGAAATACATCGTTTTGGCAATAAGTGGTTATCTGGATGGGCGTTTTGGGTTTGGAAAACTTGAAGGCGTTATCGATGATTTCTTCAGCAATTTTTTTGATTTTGGAGCGCGAAATGGGAATGTTTGCTTCTTGTAGTTTAAGTTGTAAATCGCTAATACGATCTACTTGTTGAGCTTTTTGGAAGGCGACTTCGCTAATAACTGATTTGGTGTTAGATTCATCTCGACTGTTTCGCAGTGCCAAAACTCGCTCTGGATTAGTACCGATTCGCAATAGTTCTGAATAAAGTAAAACGTTACGAGTGAGTCGATATAAAACTTCGCCAGCCTCATAAACTTGTTCTAGCATTGAGATAATTTCATCTCGCTCTAGATCCTCAAACTCTTCGATCGTCAAACGAGATAAGCTGAGAATTTGATTGAGGGGATTGCCAAATTCTCGGGGTAGCGATCGCGTCAGACTCGAACGCAAATTTTCTAGCTTTTTTTGAGTATCGTTTTCGACGGTTATTTGTTTTGCCAATCTGGTGGTAATAGCACTTAAAAGTTCGTCTCTGGTGAAGGGTTTCATTAAATAATCATCTGCACCCAAATCCATACCCAATCGCAAATCGGCTCTAGTCGATTTAGCGGTTAGAAAAATAAACGGAGTCAACTGTGTCTGTGAATGGGTACGAATTTCGCCGAGAACATTATAACCATCCATTTCTGGCATCATCACGTCGCATAGAATTAGATTGGGAAGTTCTTCTAGTGCCAGTTGCAAACCAATTAGACCGTTTTCTGCTTCGATCGCGGTAAAACCTTCCGCGCGCACGATCTCCGCCATGTTTTCTCTTATGGTATTTTCATCTTCAATAATTAGAATTTTATGCATAATGCCAATCAGTAATTCAGCAGATCGATCTAGAGTTCTAGACTGAGAATTCCCGAAAGTAAATGGGATTCGATCGATTTTTAATTAAATATTAAGAATTTGTATTATTTAATACAAAAAAAACTCTACTCGTAGCAATTGAGTAGAGCTTTCATTTTTATTAACTTAGACTTCATGAACAATGAACAATGAACAATGAACTATGCCCATTATCCTCTCTTAAACGATGTCAACCATTCTCTAAGTTGTTCGCCAGCGACATCTCTACCGCCCAAACCGAAAGCGAGGGCGATCGCGACAGCAATGCCGCCAACGAGCAAACCAAAGGCTAGATTGACAATATTGGTAGCCACGCCCATCTGTTGGAGTGCCATGGCAGAAATCAAGACAATTATGGAAACTCGGGCGGTTTGCCCCAAAAGTTTTGCCTGACGAGTACCAGAACTAGCAATCAAATTGTAGGCGAGATTGGCTAGATACAAACCGATCGCAAATACTACCAATCCCAGCAAGATTTGTCCTGCAATAACCATGATTACGCCGACAACCGAGCGGAGAGCTTGGATTTGTAAAATATCGACAGCAGTCAGCGTAGCCACCAAAATAACCGCAATTTGCGCGATCGCTCCTACTAATTCTGAGGGGGTTTTAGTGGTTACTGAGTCGCCTTGTAGGACGGTTGGTTGTTCTGTTCCTGGCGAGTATGACTCACGACGAACAGTTCTTCCTCCAGCAATACCCAACCACTCAAAGAGATTGTTGAAACCAATGCCAGTAAGAATGTTGGTAACTAACTCGGAAACGAACTGTCCTGCCACATAAGCTATGGCAATTATTACTCCTGCGGCAAATAGTTTGGGCAGAAGATTCATTACCTGATCGAGCATGTTGATAGCTGGCTCGGAAATAGCTCTGATTTGCAGGGCATTGAGCGCAGAAACAACGGCAGGAATGAGAACTAAAACATAGACGATCGTGCCAATAATCGAGGAAAGAGACTGACGATTGGCACCGGTAGATAACCCGAAGCGATCGCCGATGCGATCGATTCCAGTGGCGGCTAACAAATTGGTGACGATGCGACGGACTAATTGAGCGATAAACCAACCTACAGCACCGATGAGGATGGCTTGAAATATATTGGGTAAAGCGCCAAGAATCTGGTCGAGCAAGCGCTGGACGGGGCCTAAAGTACCCGCTAGTTGTAGGGTACTGAGGATAGACGGCAAAAACAGTAAAAAGATCAGCCAGTAAACAGCATTGGCGATCGTTTCGCTTAAGGACAACTGATTGCCGCTAACTTGTTCGCCCAAACGCTCATCGAGACGAAATCCTTGGAAAACTCTAATCAGTACACTTTTCACCAAGCTGGCGATTATCCAAGCAATTCCCAATAAAGCAGCCGCACCGACGATCTTGGGTAAGAAACTAGTGAATTGCTCTAGAAGAGAATTAAGAGGTTGGGAAACTGATTCGAGTCCGAGAGCTTGTAATGCTGCTACGATCGCAAATAGCAAAATCACCCAGTAAACCAGACTGGCAATCCATCTCTCAACTGGATATGCTTCAGCTCTTTGTCCGCCAAGCCAACCAGCAATTTGGTTGTCTATGTTGGTACGTTTTAAAATGTTGACAATTAGGCTTTTGACGATCGAAGCAATAATCCAACCGACTACGAAAAAGAGAATGGCTTTGCCAATGTTGAGCAGAAACGTACCTCCTTCCGAACCCAGTATTCGATCGGGTTGCAAGTCATTTGACCGAGCTTGCGCCAAAATTGGCGACAAACTTATTGATAATTCCGCAATTATTTGATTCATCGTTCCTATTTCCGACGATTTGTGTCAATAGGTTTGGGAAAATTTGAATTAAATTTTCCCAAGTTTACTTATTTATTGGCACGATTTTGGCAAATTAAGTCAAAATCACCCAAAAAAGTTAAGATTTGAAAAAAGTTCAAATTTCGCCAAATCTTGATTAAATTAACTACCATAAGAAGGTTAAGAATCTATTCTGTCGCTCGTCATAGATGGCAAAAGTTTCTCTACCCGAACTAATTGCTGGCGCAGCAGCAGGAAAAGTAATTAGTTTTCCTACAGATACTGTACCTGCATTAGCTGTGTTGCCAAAGTATGCCAAATTGCTTTTTGCTGTAAAACAGCGCCCTCCCGACAAACCTTTAATTTTGATGGCAGCAACTTCTGCCGAGGTTTGGTTGTATGTTTCTGGTACTACAACAGAGTTGGAAATTTGGCAAAAAAATGCTGACAAACATTGGCCTGGTGCTGTTACTTTAGTATTGCCTGCTGGAGATTGTGTACCTCCTATGATGAATCCGCTCGATCGCAATACAATTGGCATACGCGTACCCGACAATGCGATCGCACGAGAAATTCTCGCCCGAACGGGTGCTTTAGCTACTACAAGCGCTAATCTTTCGGGAGAACCACCCTTGGAAATGATGGGCGCGATCGCTGCTACTTTTCCAGATGTACTAGTCCTCGATTGCGATAAGCTAGAACTAAAAGGCAAAATTGGCAGCGGAATACCTTCGACAGTCGCTAAATGGTCGAATGATAATTGGCAGATCTTGCGTCGAGGAAGTATCGTCAATGGTCGTCTTGAGGTTTAGTCCATCGAAGAGACTCCGCCGTGACGGAGCTTTCTTCGACTTCGTCAATTTGTGAATTCTTTAATTGAAGAATTCTAAATTTTTTAAAAAAATATGAATGAAATTGAAGCGCTCAAAGAAGAATTAAAACAAACTCAGTTAGCTTACCAAATGGCAATCCAGTGGAGCCAATTTAAGGCTGGGTTTTTGGCGCGAATTTCCCACGAATTGCGATCGCCTTTGAGTAGTTTAATTGGCTTGCATCAGTTGATTTTGTCGGATTTGTGTGAAAGTCCAGAAGAACAGCGAGAGTTTCTTTCCCAAGCACATCAATCGGCACTGAAATTGATGAGATTGATCGATGAAGTCGTCGATATTGCTAAAACTTCCTACGGAGCTAAAAAATTAGATGTCGAATCTGTACCGCTAACAGAAATTTTTAATGATGTAGAGAGTTTAACTTATTTACAAGCCGCCAATCGAAATTTAAAATTGCAAATTGCGCCTCCGAATTCTTCTCTGTGTATTTTGGTCGATCGCGCACGCACGATTCAATTACTAGCAATTCTAATTGACGGCGCGATCGATTCGCTCAAAGAAGGGAAGATACAAATGACAGCTCATTCTCCTGCCGATCGTTCTTTTGTCGACATTTGCATCGATATTGAATCGAGTCCACAAGTTTGGAGCGATCCCACTGATTTGTTGCAACATAATTCTTCTTCAACAACAGATAAAATTCCCGAATCAACTCCTCATTCGGCGTTTTCTCCAGGTATGAAATTAATGCTCGCTCAAACTCTGATTGAAACTATGGAGGGAAGATTAACTGTTGTCGATTTGACTCAATCCCCAACCTCAAAACCGCTTACACGATTGCAATGTTCGATTCCTGTGGGATCTGGGAAAGCGTTCGATCGAAGTGCGAATTAGCTAAATAAGCTTTGTTATCGAGAATCATCGTCGTGCTTTGGTTGCGAACAAAACCAATCTTCTCGTAAAAACTTTGTTGGTGGGTTGTAGTTAAATAAACTCGTTCTACGCGACTGACGCGGGGATGAGACAAAATTGTTTCCACTAATTTACTACCCAAACCCCCACCGCGATAATCTGGATGAATGACTACATCCCAAATAGCAGCACGATAAATAACATCTGAAGTGGCTCTGGCAAAACCGATCGTCCGCTGTCCGTCCCAAATTGTAACGACTGGATCGCTATTGTCGATCGCGATCGCTAAATCTTCCAGGTTTCTCTCTTGCGCCCAAAAAGCACTCAAGTTCAACAATTCAAGAACTTGTATCAAGTCAATCTTTTTTTTGTCAACGCAAAATTGAATCTGGCTGCAATCCATGTTTAACAATTCCTAATTTTTCTGTTGCTTGAATTGTACTTATTTTTAACTTATGTAAATTGTAGCGACGATCGCTTAAATTTCTACGATCGCGATCGCTATTTATGTCTGAAAAAGTTAACATAGATCGAGTGTAAAGTTTTGCTAACTGAGGAAAAATGCAATATCGGAGGTTTGGACGTACAGAATTACAGATGCCGATCTTCTCTTGTGGGGGAATGCGCTATCAGTATAAATGGCAAGATGTGCCTCGGTGGATGATTCCTCAAGCAAATCAAAACAATTTAGAAGCAACTATTCGGCGCGCTTTTGAGTTGGGAATCAATCATGTTGAAACTGCCAGGGGTTACGGCACTTCTGAAATGCAATTGGGTAAGATTTTGCCGACTTTACCTAGAGAAAAGTCGATCGTTCAAACTAAAGTATCTCCCAAGGATAACGCCCAAGAATTTCGCCAACAATTTGATAAATCACTGCGCTATTTGAAATTAGATTATGTCGATTTATTGGGCATACATGGAATCAATAACGAAGAAACATTTCAGCAAAGCCTTCGTCCTGGCGGTTGTTTGTCAGAGGCGAGAAAACTGCAAGCGCAAGGCAAAGTAAGATTTGTGGGCTTTTCCACTCACGGTTCGAGCGAAATTATCGTTCGCGCGATCGAAACGGGAGAGTTTGATTATGTCAATTTGCATTGGTATTACATCAATCAAAGAAATTGGGCGGCGATCGAAGCTGCACGCCGTCAAGATATGGGCGTATTTATTATCAGTCCTTCCGATAAAGGAGGAAAACTCTACCAACCGCCACAGAAATTAGTAGAACTATGTCAACCTCTCAGTCCGATGGTATTTAACGATCTTTTCTGTTTATCCCATCCGCAAGTACATACTTTAAGTTTGGGTGCTGCCAATCCAGAAGATTTTGAAGAACATTTAAAAGTGTTGCCTTTGTTGGATCGAACTGAAGAAATTTTACCGCCAATTTTACAGCGTTTGGAAGAGCAAGCGATCGCCACGTTGGGATTCGATTGGGTAAAAACTTGGCATGTTGGTTTGCCTACTCCAGAAGAAACGCCAGGCAACATTAATATATTAACGATTTTATGGTTGAGAAATCTGGCGATCGCCTACGATATGGTGGAATACTCTAAAATGCGTTACAACTTACTAGGTAATGGCGGTCACTGGTTTCCAGGCGCAAAAGCAGACAGAGTTAAAGAATTCGACTTAAAAACCTGTTTGGCAAATAGTCCTCACGCCGATCGTATTCCCAGTTTTCTAGCCGATACCCATCGCTTATTAGCCGACAAAGAAGTTAAACGTTTGTCTGATTCTTAATCGGGAATAGGGCAATTGGCAATGGGAGGCAATCAACCATTAGCAAAATTCTTAAATTTTGATTGCATATTTTTCGATCGCTTCTGCTATTATAGAGTCTGGACAATTTAAGCGGATATGGCGGAATTGGTAGACGCGCCAGATTTAGGTTCTGGTTTCTCACGAAGTGAAGGTTCAAGTCCTTTTATCCGCATGTTTAGTTAGATCGATTCGATCGCGATTCAAAAATAGTTACTCAAAATTTTCTGGCATGGCGAGGCATATATTCAGACGTAGAGATTTGTCTGGGAAATCTTTTTACCTGTATTTTTCCTCTAATTTTTGGATAGATAGCTTATATCATGTCCTGCTTAAGAGCCATGGTATCGGTGGGGGAAGGCAGAGGGCAGAGGGCAGAGGGCAGAGGGCATTATGAGGAAATAAGAAAGAAGGGATAAGTTTATAGTAAGCATTTAACCCGACATGATATTAGTACAAATCATTTTTGGTTTAATGCATTTGCACTAAACCTTTCTGTGTAAAATAAATGTTTTTGATTTTTAGATAAACGATTAAATATAACAGACTCCCGAACATAAAACAGTAAGTTCGAGCATAATTTTTAGATAAAGAAGCTTGAAATTTGTGGCAATTAATTTATTTAAAGTGTTTTTAATCTCGAAACTTTACTATTAACCAAGTAAGTCAGCAAATAAAGTTAAACGATATTTTTGGCACTTAAGGAAAAAAAAGCAGAAAATCCTCAACTGACTTTAACTAGTTCGGTAAGGGTGAATAAATTGTTTTTGTCTTTCAAAAATAATGCTTTAATTTATTGATAAGATACGTCAAACTTGACCTTAATCTTTCTCCAAAAATCGCAAACAAACTAGACGCGCATTCTGACTATTTGGGTATTGTAGATGATTAGTATTTTGCTTGTAGACGATCAGGCCCTTCTTTGCGAAGTTTTGAAAACCTGGTTAGAAGTTGAAAAAGACTTTGAGGTATTAGGAATAGCTAACAATGGCGAAGATGCGATCGCCCAAGTCGAAACGCTCAAACCCGACATTGTACTAATCGATATTGAAATGCCAGGAATGGACGGTTTAAACGCTACTAGCATAATCGTACAGCGCTTTCCTGGTGTTAAAGTTATTGTTTTGAGCGCTCACGATGACGATGCTTACGTTGGCAAGTCTGTAAGGGCAGGTGCTAAAGGATATATTCTCAAAAGCACGACCGCCGAAGAACTAGCTAATAAGATTAGAACTATTTACAATGCTGGCGATCGCATCGTTGAAGATACAAGCAATAATTTTGATGATTTTACTGCTTTGAAAGCTGAAATTCTGAGTGAGATGAAGCTAATTTACCAGAAACAACTCGAATCTGAATTGGCAAAATTCCAGACGAATGGGTCGAATGGCGGAGGAACTTACGTCAAAGATTTTGCTAAGGTTCAAGGCGATTTCGAGCAGCGTTTGTCTCAATTGCAAACTCATTCAGAAGAAAGCTACAATGAGGTTCGCAGTGAATTACTCAACGCTCAAAGCAAACTAGGAGAAGTAAATCGCAATTTTACTTCTCAAGTCAACCAGCAACTTGTTAACTTCAAAAAAGAACTAGAAGAACAACTAGCAACAACTGTCGCTAGTTGGTCGCAAGAAAGAACGGCTTTGCAAGAATGGGCGGTACAAAGAGAAGAAATGTATCCTTCCACTGATGAATTGGAGTTAAAGTTTAGAAACGAACTCATGGCGGCGATTAACCCGATGAGAACATCAATTCGCGACCTCAATAAGCAAGTGCGATTGATGCGTGGAATTATGTTAGCTACAGCGACGATCTCGCTGTTGGCATTTACTTTTGCTGGTTGGACTTTTGCATCTAGTGGCAATTTTGGCGGTAATTCTGAAAAACAAACGCAGACTAAGACAAAATAAATATAAGGGATGAGGGATGAACCATGAACCATGAATAATCAAAATATTTCATTTGAATTTGATTCGATCGATGCTGCTTTAGCAGATATTAAAGCGGGTCGAATCGTTGTAGTGGTCGATGATGAAAACCGAGAAAATGAAGGCGATTTGATCTGTGCGGCTCAATTTGCTACGCCCCACACGATCAATTTTATGGCGGTAGAAGCAAGGGGGCTGATTTGTTTGGCAATGACGGGAGAACGTCTCGACACTCTCGATCTGCCTTTAATGGTCACTAAAAATACTGATAGCAATCAAACTGCTTTTACTGTCAGTATTGATGCCGCCCCCCATCTAGGAGTAACTACAGGTATCTCCGCTGACGATCGCGCCCGTACTATTCAAGTTGCTATCAATCCTGCTTCTGAAGCTGAGGATCTTTCTCGTCCGGGTCATATTTTTCCTTTGCGTGCCAAACAAGGAGGTGTTCTCAAACGGGCTGGGCATACCGAAGCGGCTGTAGATTTGGCGAGATTGGCTGGTTTGTATCCTGCGGGTGTAATTTGTGAAATTCAAAATCCTGACGGTTCGATGGCACGTTTGCCCGAATTGGTTGAATACGCTAAAAAGTACAATCTCAAATTGATTAGCATTGCCGATTTGATTAGCTATCGTCTCAAACACGATCGCTTTGTCTATCGAGAAACTATTGCTAAAATGCCCAGCCAATTTGGTGATTTTCAAGTTTATGCCTATCGAAATGTTTTGGATAACACCGAACACATTGCCATTGTTAAAGGCGATCGGGCTCAATTTGCCGATCGATCGGTTATGGTGAGAATGCATTCAGAATGCTTGACAGGTGATGCTTTAGGTTCTTTGCGTTGTGACTGTCGCATGCAACTGCAAGCAGCTTTAAAAATGATTGAGGCGGCTGGGGCAGGCGTGGTTGTATATCTGCGACAGGAAGGGCGAGGAATTGGCTTGATTAATAAATTAAAAGCTTATGCTTTGCAAGATTTGGGCATGGATACGGTAGAAGCAAACGAACGACTTGGTTTTCCTGCCGATTTGCGCGATTATGGCATGGGGGCGCAAATGCTCAACGATTTAGGAGTCAAACAAATTCGCCTAATTACTAATAATCCTCGCAAAATTGCTGGCTTGAAAGGTTACGGTTTGGAAGTGGTCGATCGCCTACCTTTATTGATTGAAGCTAATGATTATAATTCTGGTTACCTAGATACAAAAGCGAAAAAGCTAGGTCATCTTTTGTTGCAAACTTATTTGCTCGCAGTGGCGATCGAATGGGAACGAGAAATCGATTCGGCAACACAACGCTATGAAAAGTTGGATAAATTGCGCCATCTCTCCCAATCTTACGATATCTTATTACGGGAAGAATCCAGACCAGTGGCGATCGCTTTGTTTGGCGAACCTTCTCTGATTTTTCATTTAGGGTTCGACCAAAGCGCTTTAGTTACGTCTAGTTGGTATCAAGACTGCCATCATCCCTACATGAAAGCGATCGGCGCAATTTTAGATGAAATTGTCGAAACTTTTCCGATTAAACGCCTCGAATTTTTAGTTGGTTGTGGTGAAGATCCGATGATGGGTTTGCAAGTAAAACTCGATCGCCAAACCTATCCTTTAACTCAAAAACCCTCCCAATTGTGCGATCGATTAGAAACTCAAACGATCTACAGTTTTAATTGATAAATGATTGTGTTTGTGTCAATTTCTGTTCGATTAAATTGGCGTATTTATCGCAACAATCTTGAAAAAATTTGCTTAAAGTAATTAGGTCAATGTTTAATTCTGCCGAAATTTGTTGCCAAGTTTTTCCCGACAATTTGGCAAGTGCAATATGTTGAAAATCGATCGATAAGTTATCGTCAAGATATTTTTGTTTGAAAATATTGTCTGAATCTACCTCTAAATATTGATAAATTGTTTCTGATAAAAATTTTTGTTGTCTATTGTTGACAATCTTTTGTTCTAAATCTCTTAAATTAGGAATTTGCTTGTTGAATTCCGATCGTATTTGAGACAAACCCCTCACAGATAAACTTATTGTTTGCATCTTTCCAAATTTCTCTCCAAAATAAACCCATAGATAATAAAAACAGAACCAAGCAACTATTGTTTTTGTTATTATTAATCCCAATTTGGTAGATTTTGTGAGGAATTT
>JBOFLQ010000287.1:0-4339 GCA_051657945.1 Xenococcaceae cyanobacterium
AAATACTCGTCATAAGAATTTTTTCTCCTCAATTCAATGGGGTTTTCTTGGCATAATTTTTCCAGTAGGGATTTTGACGTGCAGTGGCTATATTTTATTTCTTAACGGTTGGTGGATGCCGATCGCCGCTCCAATTTTAGCGTGGACGGGTGCAGCAGTTTTAAGTAGCGCTTATTATACCCATCAAAAACAACAACTAGTTTTTGTCGATAGTCTCACTCAAATCGGCAATCGTTACTCGTTCGATCGCTTTCTCGAACGTCAATGGTTGCACGGCAAACAAGAAGGCAAATCGCTAGCTTTAATTCTCTGCGATGTTGACTATTTTAAACCTTATAACGATACCTATGGGCATCAAGGGGGCGATGAATGTCTCAAACAAGTTGCTAAGGCGATCGCTCAAGTCATACGCACATCAGACTTAGTCGCCCGTTACGGCGGCGAAGAATTTGCGATCGTTCTTCCCGATACTGATGCGACAACCGCCGTTCAAATTGCCCAACGAATTCTCGTTCGGATTAGAGATTTACAACTTCCTCATCTTAGTTCTCAAATTGGCGATTGTGTCAGTATTAGTTGTGGTGTTGCTTGTTCGATTCCTAATGACACTAGTTCGCCCAAAAATTTAATCGAAACTGCCGATCGCGCTCTCTACAATGCTAAAAAACAAGGGCGCGATCGAGCTGTATTTGCAGATATTTGAAGAAGGTAATTTAAGTAAGTCCGACTAACTTTTCGCTCAAATCCCACATACGTTTTCCTTTCTCGTCATCGCGCGCTTGGGGAGAAACTGTTCTGACAAAAGATTTACCATCTTTCTTTTGTCGATTTCCCCAACTCCAATAAGCACCAGATTCTTTGTATTCGGGATCTGCTACTACCTGCGCGACTCGTTCGCCCGCTAATTCCTGGGATACGTACCCCCCCGTAATATTTTTTTGGAATAAGGGAAAGAGTTTTTGAAAGAGGGGATAGTGATTGCGGAATAGAGGCGTATCGGCAACACACCCAGGATATAAAGAACTAAAAGTAATACCCGTTGCATCGTGATAGCGGCGATGTAATTCCCGCATAGTTAGCACGTTACAAACTTTGCTGTCTTTATATGCTTTGACAGGCTCGAATTTCTGAGCGTTAATCATCGTCACAGGGGCTTTAAATCCTGCTTCAAAACCTTCTAGGTTACCCAAATCTGGACGTGGTGGAATTTTGCCACCCAATTCATCGGGGTTGTGTGTAACCGTACCCAAAATTACCATTCGTTTATCGGTAGCGGTCGATTTTTTCAAATCCTCTAGCAACAGGTTGCACATCAAAAAATGACCGAGATGGTTTGTCGCCATACTCAATTCATAGCCTTCTGGACTACGCAAAGGTTCTTTTAACAGGGGCATATAAATGGCGGCATTGCCTACCACAGCTTCTAAAGTTCTACCCGTTTCCCTAAAGTTTTTGACAAACTGTCTGACGCTAACTAAATCGGCTAAGTCAACCTGCAAAATCGTGTAACTTTGTTTTGGTATGCCTACTTCTTGGGCAGCTTTTTCTGTTTTCGGCAGATTCCGACATGCCATTACTATATACCAATCTCGATCGGCGAGTGCTTTTGCCGCATATAAACCAACTCCTGACGATGTTCCCGTGATAATAACTGTTGGTTTTCCATCTTGTGACATTGTCTCTAAACTCCGTTCGATCGCGTTAACTTTAATCTAAAATCTAGAATCGCATACTAACGAGCTACCAGTTTCGATCTGCCCAACTGCCTGTAAAGTTATTTAACGTTTGCTCGATCGATTGTTTCGGATTGCTTAATTGCTACTCTCGGTATATTACAAATTATAAATTACCAATTATCTTATGAGTTGTGTAGATAATAGGAGAAGGTTAAAATTCCTAAACCTCCATGTCTTCTGAATTAAATAATTCGCAGAATCTATACAAAAGCAGATTTCTCAATTTTCTCAATCGCCAAGCTATACAAATTGGCGATCGCCTGGGAGTTGCTTTCAGAAATCTCAAAGTTGCTACTGAGTGGGGAGTACAAGTAGTTCTCTATCCGATCTACTTGGCGGTACAAGCTGGACGTTCGACAGGAAAACAAATAGGACAGAGAATTACAATATCTTTTTCGCTACCATCTGCTGAAGATTCGGGATTGACAGGCGAGGATCGCTTATCAATAATTGACTGCGATCGCCCGATTGATAAAGTATTAAAGGCGATCGAACCGAGTTTTGAAGTTAATGGCGATCGAATCACTCCTACAATCGATCGGGTACAAGGCAATGCCCCTACTTTCATTACTTCAATTCAAGGAATAGCTTCTGTTTTAGAAACCCAAAAATTAGTTTTGGTCGATCGCGATAATCACATATTGGATATTTTAAACTCGCAACAACAGCAAAAACTCAAGCAAAGCATTATTTTAGAAGTTGCTAATTACTACTGCGATCGCCGTTTAATTCGAGAAACACAGTCAAAATTTTTGGGGTATTTACCCAGTATCGATACTGACAACAGCAAGGTTTTACCACCTGTTCGTCTTTTTTGGAAAGTGATGGATTGGGAACAACATAGTTCTGTTGCTATGGCGATCGATCTTTTTGGCGAATCTAGCCTTGTTCCTCACAATTCTTCTTTCGAGTTTGAAAATGTTTCTCTAAGCGATCGACAACAGTTGCAACTGACACAAGTGTTGACAACTATTGACGATAAAATTGCTGAGTTGGAAGTAAAACAATTGTCGCCCGTAGTAGAATCTTTGGAACGTTTTGGCGATAATTGGCAAGAAATTCGACAAAGATTGCAATCTAATTCCCAAATCGATCTTAATGATTCGGATTCTGAGTTAGTAAAAAGCAATCGAAGAACAGAACCTCAATTAGTAACGAGATTGGGTAGTTCTTTGCAACAATTGTCTCAAAAAATTCAATCGAAAAATAGTAATTCGGCAACTAACCGCGAAAACACCGCTTCAGATCCTTTTCAAATTCAAGCTATAATTTGGGCGGCGATCGATTACTTTTTTGGCGATCGCAGAACTAATCCTCGATTGCAAGATAAATTTAATTCCTCAAAAAGTCTCGGCGATAGCGAACAACAAGTTTCTTTACAAGGAAGAAATTCTTATCCTTCTTTACCAGTTGGTAGTGACTTGGAAACAGAAGAAGATCCTTGGTTGGCTTGGGAAGATTTGTACGAAGACTTTATACCTACAGATGAGGAATCGATCGAACCAATTCTTCCTGGTAATTCTCGCAGGCAATCGCAACTCAAGGGCGCTAACATACCAAACACGCCCCAAAATACATCTTCAAATGAGATAAAACGATCGCTACAACGACAACGACAAAATGCTTTGCGAGTTAGAGAAACGCGATCGGGCAATCTGGTAAAACAAAACAAAAAATCGACTGAGGTAGTTCGATCGGCGATCGATTCCAATTCAATTTCTAATTACCAATCTCCAAATTTAGAACTTGACAATAATGCCGACGAACGAGATTGGTGGGAAGTTAAATCGACGAAAGTCGGTTATGAAAGACATCCTCTTGCGATCGTGATTAGTTTACTCGATCGCGTTATTCTCTTTGTCGAAGAAATATTTTTATCGATCTGGCGCAGAATCAAAAGGTTATTTAGAGGGTAGTTGGTAGTTGGTTTAGTTTACCCATCACCTATCTCTTATTCAAAGAACCTATGCCTAAAATTTGTTTGTTTATCTGACTGGGATTACCGTAATAATTAACAGTTCCTACGCCTAAAATCTGAACGCTTAATTGCTCGTAAGCATGGACATTAACGGTAGCCGTTCCTAATAGTTTTACTGACGCTTGTTGAGAAAATAAATTTTGAGAGTTGACAGTAACAGTTCCGTTGATATCGATCGCTAAATTGTTAGTTTGACCGAATATTTCCGTTTTACCAGTCCCAAGTTGTTTTAAGTTAAAGGTTCGATCGCCAATCTGAAAAACTTTTAAACTATTGACTCCGTCTGTTGAAATTTTTTCGATGCGATCGCTAGAAGTTCTAATTTTCAACTTAATTCTTGGAGAAATACCAACGTTGTTAGTAACACGAATATACAAAATATTATTTCTTACTTCTGTGATGATTAGCGGTAAAATATTGTCGTCACCACTAATTTGAAAACTAGGAAGATGTTGGCTACTTACTTCGAGTTCGTAACTACCAAAAACTTCGATCGCGTTGTAGCTACCGAGATTTCTAACTTCATTTTTAAAACGACCGCTTCCTTCAACAATATTTGTAGAAAATCCACCAATTGCTAATAACATAATCTTAAAAAAACTAATTTTAAAACCAAGTGTAGGGA
>JBOFLQ010000288.1:0-25351 GCA_051657945.1 Xenococcaceae cyanobacterium
TATGCGATCGTGCTGTTGCCTGTTGCCCGTTCCCTTTTGCTTCGCCCGAAGGGCAATGATGCAAAATCTCAGTTCAAAAAGATATACTAATTAAAACTAAAAGCTTCGATCGTTTAAAATGCCAGATATTAGACATAAATTAGCTGAAGAACTCGCCGAGGTTGAATGGAGTGCATTAATTCCTCACGTTCAACGCGATGCTGCGATCGTTGTCGATGAATCGTTGTCGATTGTTGATGTAGCTGTAGCTTTGGCTAACGATGACGTTCCCACCGTACAAAGTTGGATTGCCGAACAAACTATCTATAAACCTTCTCAAGATCTTTTGAGTCAATGGAATGCCAACCCCGATCGCAAATTTAAGACTTTAATCGTTCAACCTTTTGTTTTAGTTTGTGCGGTTTAACAATAATAAAGTTAATTTCTAAATCACAATAACTCGGTTTTAATTTAAATATATAATTTTAAGGAGAATCATACTTTTCTAGATAAGCTAAAACTGGCTTTATTTTCTTCGCAAAATCAAATTCTTCATCGAAGCAAATTTTTGCATTTGCACTATAGCGATCGTAATCCTTCAAGATTTTTTCAATCGCCAATTTTATTTCTTCAGCATCGGTAGGATCTTGAATGGTAACACCAATTTGATACTCTTCAATTAATTTAGATAAGGATGGTAAAGCATTTACTAAAACTGGTTTACCATGTTTCAAATATTGAGGTAACTTACCCGATGCCATGGAAATTTGTGCGAAATTATTACCCAGATCGGCATAAAAAGCTAAACCAATTGTTGCTGAAGAAAAAATTTCATCAATTCGATCGAATGGAACTGGTTCTAAAGATAGAAACAAATTTTTTGAATTGATTTCTCTAAGAGATTTAATATAAGGATCTTCTTTTCTTTGTCCGCGATCGTGAAAAATTAAAGCACAATTATTATCAATCTTTGAAAATGCTGCTGCTAACTCTTTAGAATAGACAGCATTACAAATCATTCCAGCTTGAACGAGAAGACAAGCAAAGCGATCGCGATCGAGATTAAATTTTTCTCTAAAGAAATTTCGTTCTGGTTCTACATTTTGAAGATAATTATTTTCAGCGATCGGAGCATTAGGTAAATAAAATACTTGTTCGTGTTGGTGTTGATAATACTGACAAAAACTTTTAAATCTATCTTCGTCTTGAATCAATAACCCTTCTGAATTTTCATAAGCTAATTTTGCTAATTTGCCAATAAAACTTGCAATGCCTTTAAATTTATCTGGTTGATTTAATTCTAAAGATAAAATCAAAAATTTTTGCTCGAACAAATAAAAAAATATGAGTGCTACTACCGAGCCATAAATATCGACTCCAATGTTAACTTGATTTTTTTTATTATTTTTAAATTTATTTTTTAAATCTGTAAGCAAACAAGGAAATAAATAATTAAAAAACTCTAGAACAAAAACTAAATTTTTAAAACCTTTTTTTCTTAGAGAATTATAGACTTTATTATATCTACGAAAATAAACAGTATTAACGCGATCGCCAAGCTTACCTGGATCGGGATAATTATTTTGCATTCCATATATATTTACCAATCTCCCCTGTTTATCTAACATTTTGGAAAGATTAATAATTGTTGGAGCAATACCAACATATCCTTCATAAAAAAAGATTGAAGATGATTTCATGAAATAGTAAATAGGGGCTAGAGGCTAGGGGCTAGGGAATAGAGACGCGATTTAATTTCTTTTAGAGGAACTTTGTTTTCGCATCACGACAAAAGTCAAAAGTAATTATTTAGCACTCAGCACTAAAATAATTGACAAACAAAATAAGTTCCCCAACTATTAAAACCTGCATCTTTACCAGTCATCCATTCGCCGCAATCGAGCAATTTCATGTTATTTTTTTCTAAAAAATACTCAATTTCTGGCTTAAATAAATAACGCATTTTATGAGTCTCATTGAATTCTTCAACTGCTTGAGTTGCCTTATTTTTGATAAATACTTGATAGTTAACATCTACTAAATTATCATTAGCATACATAACTGGTTCGGCGACGCGAGTAACGATAATTTCTTCATCTTCTAGTCGTTTGACTCGTACCGCAGGGCGATCGCTTAGTACGGTTGGGCCATACCAACAATCGAACAGAAAAATACCGCCTGGTTTCAAGTGAGTTTTGGCGGTAATAATGGCATCTTCTAAATCTTTATTGCTAGTTTGATAACTAATTACATGAAACAAAGAAATTGCTACATCAAAAGTGCGATCGACACGAACATTGCGAACGTCTCCCTGGGAAAATTGAAGTCGAGAAGAAAGTTCTGGCGATAGAGAATTCAAGTTTTGTTGGGCTTGTTCGAGCATTCCTTCGCTTAAGTCTACACCATAGACTTCATATCCCAATTCTGCCAGTAAGGTGGCGTGTATGCCAGTACCGCAGCCAAGTTCTAAAATTGATTTGGCGTTTGGTGCATGAGTAGCTAATAACTCATGGACAAATTTAGCTTCTCCTCGATAATTTTTGTCTTTGTATAAAAGATTGTAGTAGCGGGAGTAGTTAGCGAAAACTGACATATCTAATTATTCCTGAGAACTAGTCATTACTAAAATTTTTTGTGAGGCAAACTCATGTTGCGATCGGGTATCTGATACTCCAAATAATTCGGTTTTAACACCCAATCTAAAAGTTGACAATTTTTACTTACCGCAGTTTGATGAAAGTAATAGCCTTCTTGGTGGGCTAAATTAAAACGTTCTTTTAAAATTGGTCTTTCTGGTAAATTGTCTCGATCGGTAAATTTTCTCTTTAGTAGTTTCAACGAATATTTAGAGTTGACTTTTAAATTTTCTAACTTTTGTTTTAATCTGATTTCTTGTAATTGACCACCATTTTTTCTGATCTGGGCGAACGAATCAGAAATTCCTTGCGAGAAAAAGCGTTTTTCAAGGTATTCGTAAGTCATGCGACTTTTTGTAACCTGATGTAATATTCTCGCCTTTGGTTGATAAATTGCCTTGTAACCCGATCGCTTTAACTTTCTTGCCAATCCCGTTTCACCATCTCCTTGAAAATGTTGTAAGTAAGAGGGAAAGTTGTCGGGATGAAATCCACCTAACTCTAAAAGAGTTTGTTTGGTAATAGCTAAATTTTGACTCCAAACATAATTAGCATCGATTTCTAAAACGCGATCGCCAAAGTCAAGAAGACTTAAATGAGGGCAAGCTTTACCATAAGCTGAGTCGTGCCAAAACCATTCCAACCATTCTGGTGGTTGAACTTCATATTTTGGTAAATTGCGACCGCCAACTAATTTAACCGTCGGATCTTGGAAAGACTCTTGAATGGCGTGTAACCAATCGACATCAGTTTCAATGTCGTCATCGACAAAAGCCAACAACTCACCAATAGATTCTAATACGCCGCGATGTCTGGCTGCATGAACTCCAGGCGAAGGTTCGTAGATATAGCGAATCTGGTGCGATCGATATCGATCGATAAAATTTTCACAAACAGTTTTCGTGCGATCGGTCGAACCGTTATCGACAATTAAAATTTCGTAGTCGTCAACGGGAAAACTTTGCGTCACCAAACACTCTAAAGTGAAATTGAGTGACGCAGCGCGATTAATCGTGGGAATAATAACGGAAATCATTAAAGTAGGGAGTAGGCAATAGGGAACAGGCAATAGGCACTCTTGCAAGAGTAATTAACCATTACTCAGCACTTCTTGAAGTACTTCGGCGACTCTTTCCATTTGTTCTTCACCTAAAGCCATGCCACTGGGTACATAAAAGCCTCGACGTGCCATACGTTCGGCAACCCGATGGGATTCTCCTTTAAACAATCCCATTTTCCAAAAAACTGGTTGTTCGTGCATACACCAGAAAAATGGACGCGTACCGATACCGCGATCGCCCAACATTTTCATCATTTCCTTGGCATCAAAAGGAATTTCTTCTTTTAAAACTAAGCCATAAACCCAATAGATATTGTCTGCATAGTCAGTTTTGGGTAAAGGTAATTCTACTCCTGGTAAGTTTGCTAATAACTCGGTGTAACGTTTGCCCATGTGACGCTTGCGATCGACAAATTCATCCAAACGTTCTAATTGTGCTACTCCCAAAGCTGCTTGTAAGTTAGTCATACGAAGATTCCAACCCAACTCTTCATGTAAGAAACGCTGTTGCGGTTGAAAGCAAAGATTGCGTAAAGAACGACAGCGATCGGCTAAATAGTCATCATCGGTGACGATCGCGCCGCCTTCGCCCGTAGTGATGTGTTTGTTGGGATAAAAACTAAAAGTACTGATGTCGCCAAAACTGCCGCAGGGTTTACCATTGTAAGTCTGTCCGTGCATTTCTGCTGCATCTTCAATAATCTTTAAGCCATATTTTTCGGCTAATGCCAAGACAGGCGACATATCTACAGGTAAGCCATAGATATGAACGACCATAATTGCTTTGGTTTTAGGATTGATCTTTGCTTCGATTTGGCTGACATCCATATTCCAAGTTACTCGATCGCTATCGACAACGACAGGAATAGCACCAACACGAACAATTGCTGCCGCACATGAGATAATGGTAAAGGTTGGTAAAATTACCTCATCTCCTTGCCCAATTCCCAAGGCGACGAGTGCTGCATCTATAGCAACCGATCCATTGCAAACGGCGATCGCATGTTTGCGTCCGACACGGGCAGCAAATTGTTCTTCAAATTGCTTGATAAAAGGGCCTTCTGAAGAAATCCAACCAGTATCTATACATTCGTTGAGATATTTCTTTTCGTTGCCATCGAGCAAAGGTTCGTTAACTGGAATTGGTAAATTCATAGATTCAAGCTGCGTTATTTTGAGGAAGGGGACAAAAACGAGTTTTATCTTGTTCGCCAACGTAAGGGCCTTGTTTGACTTCAATCATTTCTAATTCATCGATTACTTCAAAACCGTGACCGCCAGAAACTAGTAAAATGACATCACCAGCATTTAAGGAACGGCTTTCTAAGTATTCGTGTGTTTCGCTATAAAAATCGACACGCATTCTCCCCCGCTTGATAAAAAGCACTTCTTGCGTGTAAAAAACTTGACGGGGAACGGGATTATGTACGTGTGGATCGATAATTTTGCCAGCAGGATGTTGCATATAAGCAATTTGCTGGGAAAAACTATCGGGAGTAAAAAAATGAATGCCAGGTTCGTCAAATTTAGAAGAAATAATTATTGCTAACAAATTATCGTTATGTTTAATTTCTTCGAC
Organism: Xenococcaceae cyanobacterium; assembly: GCA_051657945.1. Lineage (GTDB taxonomy): Bacteria > Cyanobacteriota > Cyanobacteriia > Cyanobacteriales > Xenococcaceae > CAZJTL01. The sequence goes on from JBOFLQ010000288.1 coordinate 5,255, forward strand.
AAAAGATTGTTTTAGTTGATTGTTCATCAGTTTATAAGGGACGCACAATTCCAAATTAACAACGGCTGATAGCACTCATATGCGATCGCGATCGTACCTAAGATAGGCATACAAACATTTCCCTTTTCAAAAAAATGCTTTTTTCTCCAAGCAATTGCTTTTGTTGAAAGGGATTTACTCGCATTATTATGTTGCGATCGTTTGAATGAGTTTTAACCCAGTTAGGTAAGAGTACATTTTGATGCACTCTTGCCTCTTGCTCATAACAACAATTGTCTCAAAACTCTTTGAAGTTCTTATAAAACTAGCAATAAGATGCAATGAAGATTATTAGGGGTATTTACTTAAATAATGCAAGTTCCGTGTCGATAAGAAGCATTATTATAAGTTAAGAAAATGTGTCCACTGATGCACGCCGATAAACACAGATATTTTTAGATAAGGTTATCGATACTATTATATATTTAGCGGACAAACTCAGTAACTAGAAGAAAGAGCTAAACATAGAGATATGACTACCATTGAAAAAGGTAATATTACAATCCACACAGAGAATATCTTCCCGATTATCAAAAAATCTCTCTATACCGACCACGAAATCTTTTTACGGGAGTTGATTTCTAATTCTGTCGATGCTATCTCTAAACTAAAAATGGCTTCCCTCGCAGGAGAAACAAGCGGCGAGGTTGGCGAACCAGAAATTATCATTCACTTGGACAAAGAGAAAAAAACTCTTTCTGTTTCCGATAATGGCATTGGCATGACTGCTGATGAGGTCAAAAAATATATCAACCAAGTAGCTTTCTCTAGCGCAGAAGACTTTATCACCAAATACCAAAAAAGTGCCAACGATTTAATCGGTCATTTTGGTCTGGGTTTTTACTCTTCCTTTATGGTGGCACAAAAAGTAGAAATAGAAACTTTGTCTTATCGTGAAGGGGCGCAAGCGATACACTGGTCTTGTGATGGTTCGCCAGAATTTGAAATAAGTAATTCCGATCGCAAAACAGTCGGTACGACAATTACTCTTACCCTTCAGGATGAAGAAGTAGAATATGTCGAACAACAACGAGTCAGACAGTTAATTAAAACTTACTGCGACTTTATGCCAGTCCCGATTAAAATGGATGGCGAAATTATCAATCGACAAAGGGCATTGTGGAAAGAATCGCCCCAAAATCTGACTAAAGAAGATTATTTGGAATTCTACCGCTATCTCTATCCTTTTCAAGAAGAGCCTTTATTGTGGGTACATTTAAATACAGATTATCCATTTTTGCTCAATGGAATTCTCTATTTTCCCAAACTGAAACCAGACGTAGACGTTAGTAAAGGACAAATCAAACTTTTTTGCAATCAAGTATTTGTCAACGACCATTGCGAAGAAATTATACCCGAATTTTTAATGCCATTGCGAGGAGTTATCGATAGTCCCGATATTCCTCTCAATGTTTCTCGTAGCGCCTTAACTAGCGATCGCACCGTGCGCCGTATTGCCGATTTCATTGCCAAAAAGATCGGCGATCGCCTGTCTTCTCTTTACAAAGAAAACCGAGATGAATATATTCGTTGTTGGGAAGATGTTGGTACTTTCGTCAAATTTGGTTCTCTTAAAGATGAGAAATTCAAAAAACAAGTAGAAGATTTAATTATCTATCGCACTACCGCTCGATCGCAAACAGCAACTAGTAGTAACGAAACACCAGCAGTTCAAGTTCAAACCGAAGGAGATGATGCTTGGCAAGAAGTTACTCCAGAAAACGAACCCAAATCTACCTCGACTCAACCTTATACTTCTCTCAAAGAATATTTAGAACGCAATAAAGAACGTCACGAAAACCGCGTATTTTATTGTAGCGATCCTTCTACTCAAGGAACTTACGTCGAACTCTACAAAAAACAGGGTATGGAAATCCTGTTTATGGACTCGTTTATCGATACAAACTATTTTATTCCTTTCTTAGAAAGAGAATATACTGAGGTAAAATTCTCTCGTGTCGATTCCGAATTAGATGATACTTTAGTCGAAGACGACAAAGCCCAGGACATTGTCGATCCTAAAACCAATAAAACTCGTAACGAACTAATCAAAGAAGTTTTCGAGAAGGCGCTAAATAAACCCCGAGTCAATATTCGCACATCTGCTATCAAATCCGACGATCCACAGGCAACGCCTCCAGCAATGGTACTTCTACCAGAAGCAATGCGACGTTTACAAGAAATGACGGCAATGATGCAACAGCAAGCAATGGGATTTCCCGAAGATCATATCTTGTTGATTAATACTTCCCATCCTTTGATTCAAAATATCGTTCAACTCAGTCAAGGAACGATTATTCAAAGTGGTGGCGAATCTCAAACTAACGATTTGGTTAATTTGATGTGTCAGCACGTTTACGACTTGGCATTGATGGCACAAAAAGCTTTTGATGCTGAAGGAATGAAAGCTTTTGTCGAACGTTCTAATCGAGTATTGACCAAATTAACAGCTCAAAATTAACGTACTAGACTGACATGCTTAAAATGATGGGTTACGACGGATTGTTTAATTCAAGTCAAAGCGAGGATTATCGCCGTCTAACCCATCCTACAATAGATGCACGACTTGACACGCCAGTACAAAGCTTTTGTCGTGACAAGGCGCGCCGTGTCACGACAACGAATGTTAATTGTCGGTATATAATAAGAGATCGTGATTAAAATTAGAGCATAAATTATGTCTCGTAGATGCGAACTAACAGGAAAAACAGCTAACAACGCCTTCGCGGTTTCCCACTCTCACCGCCGTACTAAAAGAATGCAACATGTTAATTTGCAATGGAAACGCATTTGGTGGGCTGAAGGTAATCGGTGGGTAAGATTAAAAATTTCTACTAAAGCAATTAAAACTTTGGAAAAGAAAGGTATTCACGCTATGGCAAAAGAAGCTGGAATCAATTTAAATTTATATTAAACGTCTCGGTGTTGCAGAATTTGCAAGGCATTGGTAAAGAAGAACAAAAACCAAGTCAACCAAAGAAATTGACAATAATTTTTTCGATCCCGCGCGATTGGGCGCAGCCCACGCTTCGCGATCGAAAAATCAAACTTTTAACCTCCCAAAATAGGGAGGTCATTTTTTTTATAGCTACTAATATTTATATTTAAACTTAAACAATAAAATAATTGAAGCCAAAACAAGCGTTATTGCATTAGATAAAATTACTGGCAAACTATTAATATAAAGACCATAAATTAACCATAAAAAAATCCCCACACTAAATAATAAAAACATAGTTAGAGAAATATCTTTTGCCGATTTACTCGTCCAAATTTTGAATACTTGAGGTAGAAAAGAAATCGTAGTTAGCGTACCCGCAACTAAACCGAGAAGATCGATAGAATCCATATGGCAAAGGATTGTAAGTTCAAAATTCTAAATTGGGAGTTAAAGAGATATTGAAAATAAACAATTACCTACTTTCTATTGCCTGTTACCTATTTCCGAAAGTTTTACTAAAACATCTTTTACGGCTGGGGGTAACTGAGGCAAAATTTTGCCTTTTTCGCGATCGACTGCTACTAATGTCACCTTGGCAGTTAGATAAATTTCTCCTCCTTCCAAAGACTGAATTTGGTAATCCCAATCCATACGCACACCATCCATTTGTGTCATGCTCGTTTTTAGTAATGCCTCCATACCTAGACGCATGGGACGATGATAGCGAATGGAAAGTTCGACTACAGGTAAATCGCAGCCTAAAGCAACTAATTCGGCGAAATTAATCCCGATCGATCGCAGACACTCAACTCTAGCTTCTTCCATCCAAGTAAGATAAGAACCATGCCAAACAACGCCAGCATAGTCGGTATGATGGGGTTGAGCTTTAATTCGATATTCAAACCAGTTTTCGGTATTGGCTTTTAAACCTCGATCTAGTTCGATCGCGCTAGTAGAAGGTAGTTTGGGAATTTCTGGCTCTTGAGACATTAAATTTCAAAATTGTTTGGTAGGCTAAAGTAGAAAGTCGCGCCTTGGTCTGGTGCAGATTCAGCCCAAATTTTACCGCCGTGTTTACAAATGATTCGCTGTACTGAAGCTAATCCTACACCATTACCAGGAAATTCGTCTTCAGAATGCATTCTTTTAAAAGGTTGGAATAGTCGATCGGCAGAAGTTAGGTCGAAACCCGCTCCATTATCTTTAATATAAAAAGTTAATAACCGAGCGGATAAATTGCAGCAACGAAATTCGATCGTAGTTTGAGGTTTTTTAGAGGAATATTTCCAAGCGTTAGCCAGTAAATTTTCTAGTACTACGTTTAAAAGTGTGCGATCGCCGCACACTTTTAATTCTGGGTCAATTATTATATTTACCTGGCGATTTGGCTCGTATTGCTGAAATCTAGACAAAATTTTCGCAGCTAGATCGCTTAAATTAACTTCTTCAAGCTCGATCGAACTCTGATTTAATTTATACAAAGCAAGCATTGCCTCAATCTGACTTTTCATGAGCTTGGCTTGTCCGTCAAGATTTTTGAGGTATCTTTGTCCTTTTTCGTTTAATTGTTTGGCACACTGAAGTTGAAGCAACTCGCTAAAGCCAATAACAGAAGTCAAGGGATTGCGTAAATCGTGAGATAGAGTATAACAAAAAGCTTCTAGCTCTTTATTAGTAAATTCTAATTGTGTTGTTCGTTCTCGAACCCGTTTTTCTAGATCGTCGAAAACGCGAACGTTTTCCATAGCCACAGAAGTAGTATCGGCTAAGGCTTGAATCAAGCTTACCTCTTCATCAGTCGCTGCATGTTGTTTTGCCCAATAAACACCGATCGCGCCAATTGGTTTTTCCGTCCGAATCGGTACCATCGCCATGCTTTTAATAAAAGTCAGTTGATAGGCAGCGATCGGAATGCGATCGTCTCCAAAAACATCTTCAATAATCACTTGTTGTCGGTTGTCCATACACCAACCGCCAATACAAATACTTGCAGGAAAACGTTTTCCTTTCCACAAAGGCGCGATCGCATCTTCATCGGCGTAATAACACAAATCGCCTTCGCGCAGTACAAAAGACGCACCGTCAGCGTTAGTTAGTTCACGAGCAGCGCGACGCACGATCGCGGTAATCATATTTAAATCTTTTGCCAAAGAAAGTTTTTGGACGACAGTAACCAACAATTCTAGGGCGCGGTTATGACGACTAGACGTGCTTTTTAAAAACTGAGTCGGTCGATCGAACTCTTTATTTTTAGAAATTCTTTCTATTATTGGTGTGAGTCGCCACAATTCATCCTTGCGAATACAATCGGTAGCACCTTCATGCAAATAAGCGATCGCGTCTGCTTGTTTGATATTTCCAGAAACAAAAACAAACGGAACTTGAGGATATTTTAGACGGGCAATTGTCATTGCCGAACGACCTGAAAAATTTGCGACACCGCTATCTGAGAGAATTAGTTCGAAATCGCCCCTCTCAATCGCCGCGATATACTGCGTGCGACTTGTAGATAATATTATTTCTGTGTTAACGCCATCTTTAGCTAGTGTTTTCTCAATTAATTCTGCTTCGCTAGTATTATCTTCAAGATGAATAATTCGTATACTCTTCATGCCTCGATCCCAAACTCCATAGGGAATTGCTTGGCTTATTCAACAGCGAGCGTGCTTAAGCATAGTAATGCTACGCCCTTATATAAGCGATCGATTGTTTACTATTGACTAATTTAAGCATTACACTATTTTATCAAGCCTTCTCAGCTATTGTTGTGGTTATTCATACACCCATTTAATAGCCGATCTGATGTTTGCAATTTATATTTATTAATTAATTGTAAAAATTTTCACCAAAAATGAGGGTGATTTTACCGCTATCGATCCTCGCGATCGACTTGATTTTCGGTTAAAATCGAACTTTTATGGCTCGATTTTTTTTCTATATTAAATTGACTAAGTAACTATTTACTAGATTAATGAGTGTATCGACTGAAAAAAACGAACATTTTTATTTGCGAATCAAGCCCCTTTTGCAAAAAATTTATCCCCAGCAAACAGTAGAAAAACTCATCAAACAATTATTTGCTCTACTAGAAAGACATGCTGCCGATTTCAAGCAAGAAAATCTGCGTAAATGGAGCGAAAACAATGCTTTGTTGATTACCTACGGAGACAGTATTTGCAGCGATTCAGAAGAAAAACCTTTAGTAACTCTGTCTAATTTTCTCGAAGCACGACTAAAAGAGACAATTACTGGAGTTCATATCTTACCATTTTTCCCATACAGTTCTGACGATGGATTTTCTGTAATCGATTATCTGAAAGTCAATCCAGAACTTGGTGACTGGAACGATGTGGCTCGAATTGGCGGTCGATTTAACTTAATGGTCGATTTAGTAATCAACCATGCTTCCAGCAAACACGAATGGTTCCAACAATACAAACAAGGCATTAAACCCGGTTGCGATTATTTTATCGAATGCGACCCCAATTTAGATTTATCTGGGGTAGTACGCCCTCGTAGCAGCCCGCTTTTAACCGAAGTTGAGACAGTCAACGGCAAAAAATACGTTTGGACTACTTTTAGTAGCGATCAAGTCGATCTTAATTTTGCCAATCCTGATGTTTTACTAGAATTTATTGAAATTATTCTGTTTTATGTTAGCAACGGTGGCGCTAGATACATTCGTTTGGATGCTGTAGGCTATCTTTGGAAGTCCATCGGTACTTCTTGCATTCACCTGAGAGAAACCCATGCAATTATCAGGTTGCTTCGAGAAATACTGCAAATGGTCAATGCCGATGTTGCTTTGATTACCGAAACTAACGTTCCTAATGGAGAAAATCTGACTTATTTTGGTAATCGCGACGAAGCCCACATGATTTATAACTTTAGTCTGCCGCCGTTATTACTTAATGCCTTGCTACAAGGAAAATCAGACCACCTCAAAACCTGGATGATGAGAATGCCGCCCGCACCGATGGGTTGTGCTTATCTTAATTTTACTGCTTCTCACGATGGAATTGGTTTGCGTCCTGCGGAAGGTTTATTGACTGGCGAAGAATTTGGGCAGCTAGTTGAGACGATGGAAAAGTTTGGCGGCAAAATCAGCATGAGAAAAAAAGCAGACGGAACAGAAAGTCCGTATGAAATTAATATTTCTCTGTTTGATGCACTGCAAGGGACTGTCAAAGGCAAAGATAAGTGGCAGATCGATCGCTTTATTTGTTCGCAGACGATTATGATGTCTTTAGAAGGAATTCCTGCTTTTTACATTCACAGTTTGCTAGCGACTCATAACGATTATGAGGCGGTAGAAAGGACGGGTAAAAAACGCTCGATCAACCGTCATAAGTGGCATGAAGAAAAGTTGCTAGCCCTGTTGGATGACCCTAAATCGCCCCATGCGATCGTCTTGCAAGAACTTTCTCGTCGTATCAAAATTCGTCGCCTCCAACCTGCTTTTCATCCTAATGCGACTCAATATACCTTGCATCCTTTAAAGAAATCATTATTTGTATTTTGGCGACAAAGCATTTATCGCGAACAAAGTATTTTTTGTATTCATAACCTCAGCGATCGCACCCAAAAACTACACCTGTCGGATATTAATTTAGTCGATACAGAACCATGGTACGACCTAATTAGCGGCAAAACGATCGAAGATATTTATGCGAAATTAACGCTCAAACCCTATCAATCTGCATGGCTTAGTAATAAGAGGGATTAGGGCATCAAAAGTAATAAGTAATAAGTAATAAGTAATAATTTGCCACTTGCTACTTGCTACTTTTTCCTAGTCCCTATTCCCTACTCCCTTTTTATGACCGCTTTGACCGTTTTTTTCAGTTCTTTACTCGAATCGTTGCCGTTTTTATTGTTGGGAACGATTGTTTCTAGTTTTTTGTTGATGTTTGCCGATTCTTCGCATTATCTACAATTAATTTGGCGTTGGGGGCGTAACCCTCTACTAGGTGCGATTGTGGGGAGTTGTTTGGGTTTGTTGCTTCCAGTCGGACAGTATGGAAGTTTGCCAGTAGCCAGACGCTTGCTATCGTTAGACGTTCCTGCATCAATCGCGATCGCGTTTTTGATTGCCGCGCCGACAATTAATCCAATTGTTATTTATGCCAGTATTGTTACCTTTACTGAAAAACCAGAAATAACTTGGTTGCGTATTTTTTTGACATTGGCGATCGCAATTTTAATCGGTTATTTTTTTGGCTTTCACAAACAGAAAAAAAGTTTGTTCGCGATCGAAACAGAAGATCGAATAACCAATTTTCCAACCACTTCGACTTTAATACAATCGGGAACTTTGGTTTTCGCTGAAAACAAACGAAAAACTAGTTCAAAATTGCTCGAAAACGCCATCAAAGAATTTTTAGAGTTAGGAACATTTTTAGTTTTTGGTTGTGCGGTGGCGGCGATCGTACAAACAGTTATTCCTCAAGTAGAAATTCAAGCGATCGCCCAAACACCAATTACTAGAATTTTTGCTTTCATGTTATTGGCGACAGTATTGTCTCTCGGTTCGATCGCCAACACTTTTTTTATTGGTTCTTTAGCTGTCAATCTTACTAATGGTTCGGTACTCGCTTTTTGTCTATTTGGTTCGGTTATCGACCTAAAAAGTTTGAGTTTGCTGCTTTCGACTTTCCCAACAAAAGTAATGGCTTATTTAATAATTTTGCTTTTTCAATTAACTTTTTTGTTAACTTTGGTACTCGATTTTTACATTAGTTAGCGCTATGACAAGTATTGTTGGGCTATCCTTAGAGAATAGGGAATAGGGAATAGGGAATAGGGAATAGGGGACAGGGGATAGGGAAGTTCGAAGTAGCCGTTAACTGTACGACTAGCCTTCGGCACGACTTCGTCTACGTCTACGAAGTTCGAAGTGCTTCAGAGACGGAAGTGCGAAGCCAATCGGAGTTAATTTCGAATTCCGAATTCCGAATTCCGAATTCCGAACTTTTGTTGCCCGTTGCCCGTTGCCCAATGCCCAATGCCCAATGCCCAATGCCCAATGCCCAACAATTATGAAAGTCGGTTTACAAGCAAATTTGAGCGATCCTCATCTTGATGCCAATCAAAATAAAAACCAGCGTCAATTATCGATTTCCCTAGCAGCGATAGCCGACATACAAGATCGAGGTTTACCGTTAAATCTTTGTTTGACGATCGATCGTAGTGGTTCGATGGCAGGAAATGCTTTAAATACAGTCAAAGAAGCGGCGCTCAAAATAATTGAAAAATTAAAACCTGGCGATCGCCTCTCAGTAGTAGCTTTCGACCATCGCGCCGATGTTATCGTACCCAATCAATTGGCAGAAAATCTCGATCGAATTAAAGAACGCATTCAAAAATTGACCGCTGATGGTGGAACGGATATCGATGGCGGACTGAAAATGTCAATTCAAGAAATTGCTGTTGGCAAGCCAAATAGTGTCTCGCAGATCTTTTTGCTAACCGATGGCGAAAACGAACACGGCGATAATGCTCGCTGTCTCAAACTAGCTCAGTTAGCCTCAGAATATAATATTACCATTCATACTCTCGGTTTTGGTGCTAATTGGAATCAAGACGTACTTGAAAAAATTGCCGACTCTGCTGGCGGCGTACTTGCATATATCGAGCGATCGGAACGAGTATTGCAAGAATTTGAAAAATTGTTCGATCGCGCGCGATCGGTCGGTTTAACCAACGCCCGTCTGATCTTAGAACTAATGCCTCAAGTACGTTTGGCAGAATTCAAACCGATCGCCCAAGTAACTCCAGAAACGATCGAACTACCGATCCAACAAGAAGGCAATTTTATTGCCGTACGTTTGGGAGATTTAAGCGTCGATCGCGAAAAAATAGTTCTGGTCAATCTTTATATTAATAATTTTCCTTTAGGCGAACATTCTTTAGTCAGGCTTCAAGTTCGCTACGACGATCCCGCCACAAGTGAGGAAGATTTATCTTCAAAAAGTTTCTTCGTCAACGCACAATTCCAGGAAACTTATCAACCGCAACCCGATCGACAAGTACAAAATTCGGTTTTAGCTTTGGCTAAATATCGTCAAACTCAGCTAGCAGAAGCCAAACTAAAACAGGGTGATACTCTCGGTGCGGCGACTTTATTACAAACTGCCGCCAAAACTGCATTACAATTAGGAGATGAAGCAGGAGCAACCGTTTTGCAAAGTAGTGCAACCCGTTTGCAAGCTGGCGAAGAACTCTCAGAAGGAGAACGCAAAAAAACGCGAATCGCTTCTAAAACAATTTTGAGAGATTAAAAATTGGAAATTAGCAAAGCTTATTTAACGCTACAAAATTGCTGAAATTTCTCTTTTTACAATGAATAATGTCTTAATTATCATTTCTGGTTTACCTTGTACTGGGAAAACAACATTAGCTAGAAAAATAGCTCGACAATTTTCCATACCATTAATTAGTAAAGACGATCTTAAAGAATCGCTATTTGATTCGTTAGGCTGGCAAGATAGAAATTGGTCGAGAAAATTGGGAATTGCTAGTTATAATTTACTCGATCGCCTTATCGAATCTCAAGTAAGTTTTGGGCGATCGCTAATAGTAGAAAGCAATTTTATGCCTCAATTTTCCACCCAAAAGTTTTTAAATTTAAAGCAAAAATACGCTTTAAGAATTATACAAATATACTGTCAAGCTGAAGCTATAGTTCTGTTTGAAAGATTTAAACAGCGAGTAGAATTGGGAGAAAGACATCCAGGTCATCAAGACCATCTCAATTATCAAGAATTTAAAAAAAATCTCAAAAGTAACGAATATGAAACTCTGAATTTAGGCGATCTAATTATTAAAATAGATACTAAAGATTGGACAAAACTTGACTATAATTTTTTATTTAAACAGATTAACGAAGAACTATAAAGCTTAATTCGCTTAATTTACTAAAAAACTGCTTTAATATAAAAATAATTATTATACTCCTTATTCCCTGCTACCTACTTGACATTGTCACAGCAAACAGGTACTTTGTATCTTCTTGGGCGGTAAAAATTGTGTTGATACAAAACCAAATAAACTTATAAAGCGATCGCTAATTTTTCCTTTAGGAATCGACAAACTATCTCGACCTATGTCAAATAGCCATGTTAAATCCCAATTTGGATGAAATCGAATTAACTAAAGATGAGTATCAACGATACTCTCGCCACATCATCCTACCAGAAGTAGGTTTAGAAGGACAGAAACGCTTGAAAGCTGCCAGCGTTGTCTGTGTTGGAACTGGCGGACTTGGTTCTCCTCTACTTTTGTATTTAGCCGCAGCAGGTATTGGTAGAATCGGTGTCGTTGATTTTGATGTTGTCGATAGTTCCAATCTGCAACGTCAAATTATCCACGGTACTTCTTGGGTAGGCAAACCCAAAATTGAATCAGCCAAACAGCGCATTCTCGAAATCAATCCTTATTGTCAGGTAGATTTATATGAGACTGCGATTTCGTCTGCCAATGCACTCGATATCCTTAAACCATACGACGTAGTTATCGACGGTACTGACAATTTCCCGACTCGTTATCTGACTAACGATGCGTCTGTGTTGTTAAACAAACCATATGTCTATGGATCGATCTTCCGTTTTGAGGGACAGGCGACAGTATTCAACTACCAAGACGGGCCGAATTATCGCGACTTATACCCCGAACCACCACCACCAGGAATGGTTCCTTCATGTGCTGAAGGAGGTGTACTCGGTGTTCTTTGTGGCATTATCGGCACGATTCAAGCCACAGAAGCGATTAAAATTATCCTGGGTAAAGAAAATACTCTCAGCGGCAGATTATTGCTTTACAATGCCCTCGACATGAAGTTCAGAGAGTTAAAACTGCGACCCAATCCAGAACGCCCTGTAATTGAAAAACTAATCGATTACGAACAATTCTGCGGCATACCACAAGCAAAAGCAGCGGAGGCACAACAGCAGATGGAAATAGCAGAAATGACAGTCAAGGAGTTGAAGCAGCTTCTCGATAGCGGTGCGGATGACTATGTTTTAATTGATGTCCGCAATCCAAACGAGTACGAAATTGCCAAGATTCCAGGCGCAATGTTAATACCTTTACCAGATCTTGAAAATGGTTCTGGTATTGACAAAGTCAAACAACTAGCAAACGGTCACCGCTTAATTGCTCATTGTAAAATGGGCGGACGTTCTGCCAAAGCTTTAGGCATTCTTAAAGAAGTTGGTATTGAAGGGACGAACGTCAAAGGCGGCATTACTGCCTGGAGTCGAGAAATCGATCCTAGCGTTCCTGAGTATTAATCATTAGGGAATAGGGAATAGGGAATAGGCAACAGGCAACAGGCAACAGTGAAAAAATTATTACTTGCTACGCGGCACACTTGCTACGCGGCACACTTGCTACGCGGCACACTTGCTACTTAACCCTTATTCCCTATTTTAAAGCCAACACAGCTCGATCGCGTCCTTGGGCTTTGGCTTCGTAAAGTGCTTTGTCGGCTATGGCAATCAGCAATTCGGGAGAACCTTCGGGCGTGGGAATCATGCTAAAAACTCCCAAACTCATAGTGACATGTTCGCCGATTAAAGATTTGTGGTGAGCGATTTTTAAGCTTTTAACCTTTAAGCGAATGAGTTCGGCTATTTCCATTGCCCTTTGTGCATCGGTGTTGGGCAGAATTAAAGCAAACTCTTCGCCGCCGTAACGTGCCACCAAATGGGCAGGATTGTCTAAGCTGCTTTCGAGCGCCAATGCTACCTGTTGCAAGCAATGATCGCCAATTAAATGACCGTAAGCATCGTTGTATGATTTAAAAAAGTCAACATCGCATAAAATAAGAGAAATCGGAAAATTGTCTTGTCTTAAGCGTTGCCATTCCTGAAGTAAATATTCATCAAAGCGGCGACGGTTAGCCAACTGAGTCAAGCTATCTAATATAGTTAAACGCTCTAACTCTTGATTGGCTGACTGAAGTTCTGCTTCAATTTGCTGGCGATCGTTAATTTCTTGGTGTAGTTGAGATTCTACCAGATCGGCGTGTTCTGTTGTAGTTGACAACATAATTTCGAGATCGATTTTTTCTTGCTTTAGCTCTTCGAGTTCTTGTTGTAAATTCTCGATATCAAATAGCAAATGCTCTTTTGATAATTGCTCTTCTAAAAGCGCTTTAGGATTCTCTAACTGGCATTTTATTGCACCTAGATCGCTCGATTCGATCGCGATCAGTCCTTCTGCCGCTCTGCTATCTAAAGCTTTAGCAAAAAAATAGCCCTGACCGTATTGACATTTTAAAACCTTTAATTGAGCTAATTGGTTTGCCGTCTCAACTCCTTCTGCAACTACTTCCATGCCAAGATTGCGAGCTAGAGTAATAATAGCGCGAATAATTCCTAGCTTTTCGCTATTTTTATCCATGCTGTCCACAAAAGAGCGATCGATTTTCAAAGTGCCGATCGGAAATTGATGCAAATAACTCAAAGATGAGTAACCCGTGCCAAAATCATCTAAAGAAAATTCGATCCCCATATCTCTTAATTCTAAAAGATTGGTAATAGTCGATTCGGTATTTTCCATCAAAGAAGTTTCGGTAATTTCTAGCTTCAAATTTGTAGGAGATAATTTAGTTTGTGCTAGAATTTGCTTGACTTGTTCGACAAAGTCTGTTTTGACAATCTGTTTGGCAGAAATATTGACGCTCATTTTCCAGTCTGAAACATTGCCAAACTGCAATTGCCAGGTACGCATTTGCAAACAAGCTTCATAAAGTACCCATCTACCTAGAGAAACAATCAATCCTGTTTCTTCGGCTAAAGTGATAAATTCCGCAGGAGAGAGAAATCCTCTAACTGGGTGTCGCCAACGAACTAAAGCTTCAAAACCTACGATTCTCCGCGTTGTCAGCGCTACGATCGGTTGATAGTGCAATTGAAATTCTTGACGTTCGATCGCTCTTCTCAAATCGTTTTCCAGTTGTAATAATGTCACTGCATGGGCATGCATCGATTTGTTGAAAACTTGATAGTGCGCCCGCCCCATTCTTTTGGCATTAGACATGGCTAAGTCTGCATCTCTAAGCAAATCTTCAGGGCGTTCGTATTCTGAATCGCCGATCGCAATACCGATACTGACATTAGCAAATACCTCGTGTGCGTCTAGATTAAACGGTAGCGTCAAGCTTTTGTAGATTCTTTCGGCGATCGTAGTCGCACAATTAAGACTGTGAATATTTTTAAGAATAATAGCAAATTCGTCGCCACCGAGGCGGGCGACAGTATCTTCCGATCGCAAACAATTTTTCATTCGCTGCGAAATTTCTATTAGCAGTCGATCGCCCAAAAGACGACCGAGACTGTTGTTAATTGTTTTGAAGCGATCGATATCCAAAAACAGAACGCCAAAAAGTTTGTTCTCGATCTTTTTGACAAGAATAATTTCTTCTTTAAGATATTTTAGTAATAGATTGCGATTGGGTAAGCTAGTCAAATCGTCATAAAAAGCATCGTTAAATAATTGTTCTTCTACTTGCTTGTTTTTGGTAATATCGCGAAAGACAATGACGCTACCTTTTTTGTTTTCGAGCGATCTACTGGTGACTTTCAACCAAAAACCGTTAGATTTTTTTTGATGGCGGACAAAAATTTCGATGTCGCTAATTTCTTCTTCAATTAAGCTAGTTAACGAAAATTTATCTAATTGAATAGATGAGTTGCGCTCGTTTTTTTGCGAATTTTCTGGCGATCGAGAGGTAATTTCCTTTTTTTCGATCTGGCTTGATGCCATATAATTCAACCAATTTTCGGACGATGAAACATACAACCAATCGCCAAAAGTGTTTTCAGCCGCAAGATTACAAAACAAACAATTTTTATTTTCGTCAAGAACTACTACAGCATCATCTATGCTGTCAAGAACTGCTTTAAAACTTTCGGAAATATCGGCCGAAGATTGCCGATCTTCTCTAATTAATTGACAATGCATAAGATGTTCCATGGGCTTATAAGAACAATTAAATAAAGATTTGGTAGCTAAACTTTGTCTAAAAAATTGTTTTTAAATATATTTGTCGATCGTGTCTATATCTAAATTGTCAGACTAATACTCTTTATGAAAAGCGAGAAATTACTAATGATTGGTAAAGATTAGATAAATAAATTTAAAATTTTTAAGGGGGTTTTATGAAAATTTTAAATAGACTCTGTTTTGAATTTATGAAATCGAACTATATTTCAATTCTTGTTTTTACAAATTAAGCTAAATGGTCATTTTAAAATGGCTAAAAAGTTTTGAGTGAGTCATCGAGTTTCCACGGAATTTGTCAAAGGTTAAGTAGATGTACTTAACTTATATTAGTCAATTTATTTAAATGCTACTTCCAATTCGATCGTGCTTTGTCAGAGATAATTATCCTTGACAAATTAAAATTATAATATCAATTTAGATTTAACTGCGTTTCGACAAATTTAAAACAAAATCGAAAAGTTTGATTGGGGCACAGGGTAACAATTAATTTTCAAAATAAAAAAACCCAACGTTTTTAAATAAGCGTTGAGTTTCCTTAAATTAATTTTTGGTATTTTTTTAGAACCTATTCATTCAACCAACGAACGGCATCTTTAGCGTGGTAAGTTAAAATCAAATCTGCGCCAGCCCGTTTAAAGCTAGTTAAAGTTTCTAAAGTGACTTTTTTCTCGTCGATCCAACCGTTAAGGGCGGCGGCTTTAATCATGGAATATTCGCCAGAAACATTGTAAGCCGCAACGGGCAGATTTGTAATTTCTTTGACTCGCCAGATAATATCCATATAGGATAAGGCGGGTTTTACCATCAACATATCTGCGCCTTCAAGAATATCTAACTCTACTTCTTTGAGTGCTTCTTTACCATTAGCTGGATCCATTTGATAGGTGCGACGATCGCCAAATTGAGGTGTTGATTCGGCGGCATCGCGGAAAGGCCCGTAGTAGGCGGAAGCATATTTAGCGGCGTAGGATAAAATTGGTATATCTTGGAAACCAGCTTCGTCTAATCCTTCTCGGATGGCACTGACGAAACCGTCCATCATTCCCGATGGCGCGATAATATCGACACCAGCTTTAGCTTGCGAGACGGCAGTTTTCTTTAATAAGTCTAGGGTGGGATCGTTTAAAACTCTACCCGTTAAATCTCCTACTTCTAAATAGCCGCAATGACCGCTAACGGTATATTCGCACAAACAGGTATCGGCAATGACAATTAAATCGGAAACCGCTTCTTTAACGGCAGTGGCTGCTTTTTGGACAATGCCGCAATCGTGCCATGCACCAGTTGCTTCTGCATCTTTTGTTTCGGGAATGCCAAAAAGAATGATGGCAGGAATACCTAGATCGTAAACTTGTTTGGCTTCTTCGACAATTTTGTCTACCGAAAGTTGATAAACTCCAGGCATTGATTTAACTTCTTTGGCGATTCCTTCTCCTGGTACGGCAAAGAGAGGGTAAATTAAATCGTTGGCTGTTAGTACGGTTTCTTGTACCATACGGCGTAATTGCGAGTTTTGACGGAGACGGCGAGGACGAGTAATCGGAAACATAATTATGGCTGAGTTTCTTAAACGAAAGCTATTCTTAAAATCTTCTCAAAATAGTTTAAGGCGATCGCTCTATCGAAAGATAACTATGACAACACTCCTCAATCTTTTTTAACGTTGTAAACTAGCCTAGAAATTATATATAATAGGTTTAGTTATACACGCGGGGCCGTAATGGTTTCGACAGGTTGGCGAAAGCTTACCCGTGATACAGGTCGAGAGTGAGTCTCCTCTCGCTAATCAAAGGCTCAAAAAAAATGTAACTGCGAACAACATCGTTCCTTTTGCTCGTAAAGCTGCTCCTGTAGCTGCTTAAAAACCTAAACACGGTTCGAGCGTCTATAGTTTGACTCCGTTAAAAATTATAGACAAAACCCCAACGGATGCTCCAGTTAATGGTCTCTGGTAGGTTAACTGGCTAAGACTACCACCAGTGCATCCCACCGTCTGGGATAAGAGACGGTTCCCGTCTGAGGATTAGAAAGACTAAACCTGTGAGTGAGCGGACAGTCAATACCCAGTTTGGACAGCAGTTCGATTCTGCTCGGCTCCACTAATTTTTAAATATTTTCTCGATCGCCAGCAAAAGACCATAAGTTGTCATAAGTTAGGCGAAAAGAGTTTTGCGCTATGCAATGATAGCTTTGCTGATTGGCTAGCTAATTTATTCTACAAAATTACAAAACTCGATCGCATTAAATAACTATCTGCGTTTATATGTCGAGAAATAGTGCATTTCGATTGCGTAGCACGACCGTTCATGAGATCGCAATTTCAGGCTTACAAAATATTTATTAATACGGATGAATTGTAGCGCTATAGTTGTTTGCGTTTCGATCGCGTTTTAATTGAACAATTATTCAATCTACTAGTACGGATGAATTGTAGCGCTATAGTTGTTTGCGTTTCGATCGCGTTTTAATCAAAACAATTATTCACTTTACTAGTACGGATGAATTGTAGCGCTATAGTTGTTTGCGCTTCGATCGCGTTTTAATCAAAACAATTATTTACTTTACTAGTACAGATGAATTGTAGCGCTATAGTTGTTTGCGTTTCGATCGCGTTTTAATCAAAACAATTATTCACTTTACTAGTACAGATGAATTGTAGCGCTATAGTTGTTTGCGCTTCGATCGCGTTTTAATCGAAACAATTATTCACTTTACTAGTACAGATGAATTGTAGCGCTATAGTTGTTTGCGCTTCGATCGCGCGTTTAATTTTAGAGATGAACGATGCCAAGTTTATACAAGAAATTTTGAAAGTAAACTGGGATTACTCTCAAAAGAATTAGAATTTATATTTATTTTAAATAAATCGATCGAAGTGGGTTGGGGCGAATTTTTCAGACAAAAGTAATTGTTAAAATCGATCGCCGCCCAACCCACCCTACAAAAATTTGTAGGGATATTCTATGGAACGTCCCTAAATTGAACTTTGTTTAATTAACTCCAGCCTTTTTCTTTTGTTGTTGTTTTTGTTTTTTCTCGGCTTGTTTGGCTGCTTTTTGCTCGGCTTCAATTCTCTTTCTTTCTTTTTCTTTTTCTTCTTCTATTTTATCTAAATAGTAGTGATAATCGCCGTTATAAACTACTAATTCACCGTCACGAATTTCGACAATTTTGTTAGCGACTTGTGAAATAAAATAGCGATCGTGAGAAACAATAATTACCGAACCATCATAGTTTTGTATGGCTTCTTCGAGCATTTCTTTGGCAGGAATATCTAAATGATTGGTCGGCTCATCTAAGATTAATAAATTAGCGGGACGAAGTAACATTTTAGCTAGAGCAAGACGAGCTTTTTCGCCTCCACTTAAAGCTTTTACTTGTTTGAAAACTGTTTCACCACTAAATAAAAACTTGCCCAATAAAGTACGAACTTCTTCGTTTTTCCAGTCGGGAACTTCATCGTGAATCGTTTCCATGACAGTTCTTTCTAAATCTAAAGCCTCGGCTTGATTCTGCTCAAAATAGCCAGGAAGGACGTTATGTTTGCCAATTTCTACGATACCTTCGTCGGCTGGCTCCATGCCCATAATTAGACGAAGTAAAGTAGATTTTCCCGCACCATTAGGGCCTAAAAAAGCAATTCGATCGCCTCTTTCTACTAATAAATTAGCACCGAGAAAAAGAATATTATCGTTATAAGCATGGGTTAGATCTTGGATGGTAACTACTTCTCGACCGCTACGAGGTGAAGGCGGAAAGCGAAAATGTAGAGATCTGACATTGGCGGTTGGCGCTTCAATGCGATCGATTTTTTCTAATTGTTTTTCGCGGCTTTTTGCTTGAGTACTACGGGTAGCGCTAGCACGGAAGCGATCGACAAATGTTTGTTGTTTTTCTAGTTCTTTTTGTTGGCGTTCGAAGGCGCTTAATTGTGATAGTTGTGCTTCTTCTTTTTGTAGTAAATAGTTAGAATAGTTTCCTAAATAAGTTGTTGCTACACCGCGTTCGGTTTCAACGATTTTAGTGCAGAGGCGATCGAGAAATTCGCGATCGTGTGAAACGATTACCATCGGTGTTTTTAAGTTTTTAAGATAATTTTCTAACCATTCGATCGTTTCTAAATCTAGATGGTTGGTAGGTTCATCCAATAGTAAGACATCGGGTTCTTGTAGTAGAATTTTACCCAAACTCATCCGCATTTGCCAGCCACCGCTAAAAGAACTGACTAAGCGATCGCCGTCTTCGTTATTAAATCCCAAATCTGGTAAAATTTTCTCGATCTGTGCTTCCAATCCGTAACCGTCTAAAGCTTCAAATTGACGTTGCAATTTGTCGAGTTTGTCAATTAATTTATCTAAAGCTTCTGGTGTAGCATTTTCCATCTCGTGCTGTACTTTAGATAAAGATTGCTGAACTCGGTTAGCTTCAACAAACACCGTCCAAAATTCTTCTCTGACAGTACGGGTAGGATCTACTTCAAATTCTTGAGTTAGATAGGCGATATGCAAGCTAGAAGGACGAATTATTTCACCCGCAGTCGGTTCGATTTCTCCTGTAATAATTTTTAGTTGGGTTGATTTTCCCGCACCATTAACCCCAACTAAACCTACTCTCTCGCCTGACTTGACTTCCCAGGTGACATCTTTAAGCACTTCTCCTGTAGGATAAATTTTACTAACACGTTCTAATCGCAGCATTAAGAGTCTCCTGGTTCGATCGGACTTGCTTGGAGTTTGTTTACAAATTTTAACTTAAAGGAATAGATTTTAGACGCTAAATTTTGAGTCTAAAATTCAGTAAACCCATTCCAGTTTAAGATAATGTTTCAATAAATTCAGTAGTCTTTTTTGTTCGACAGGCTTAGCAATAAAGGCGTTACAACCAACTTGTTTGCTTTCTGTGCGAACCGATCCAAAGCTATTAGCTGAAGTAGCAATGATGGGTAGTTGTTCGAATTCTGGAATTTGGCGTAATTCTCGTACCATGGTAAAACCAGTTTTGACGCGCATAAATAGATCGGTCAAAATTAGATCGGGATTAATTTGACGAGCTATTTCGATACCCTGTTGACCGTTATCGGCGGTTACTACTTCAAAACCGAGGGGATT
>JBOFLQ010000289.1:0-4955 GCA_051657945.1 Xenococcaceae cyanobacterium
AATCAGTCACAAATACTGTACGCCTATTCACCTCAAGGATGGTTATTCGTATGTGGCATAGATCTTGCCCCCCTTGGACTCTCGCCGCCAAACTGGGTACAGTTATGGCGTTCGTCACCACGGGGGAAGAAAGATGAAAAATTCACTACCAAACACCATTCACCAACTACCAATTACCAACTCCCCTTTACCAAAAGTCATTTTTCTAGATGCTGTTGGTACATTGTTTGGAGTTAAAGGTAGTGTTGGGGAGGTTTATAGTGAAATTGCTCGCAATTGGGGCGTAGAAACCGCAGTAGCCGCCCTAGATCGAGCTTTTTTGGCTAGTTTTAAAGCAGCCCCTCCCCCTGTTTTTGCACTTCGAGATCGAACCGAGTTGCAAATAGCCGAATATCAATGGTGGCAATCGATCGCTCTTAATACTTTTGCAAGAGCGGGAACGCTCGATCGCTTTAGTAACTTCGAGCGATTTTTTGCCGAATTATATGAATATTTCGCTACCGATCGACCTTGGTATATTTATCCAGATGTCATTCCAGCTTTGAATAATTGGCAACAACAAGGAGTATCGTTAGGCATAATTTCTAACTTTGATACTCGTCTCGATCGCGTCCTCAAATCGCTAAATTTAGGACAATTTTTTACCAGTATTACTATATCTTCGGTTGTTGGTGCTGCTAAACCAGACAAGCAAATTTTCTTAACAGCATTAGCTCGACACAATTGCCAACCAGAACTAGCATGGCACATCGGAGACTCTCAGCACGAAGATTACTATGGAGCTAATTTAATAGGAATTCAAGCTTTTTGGCTAGTTCGCTCTTGAAGTAGTTATTTTTCCTAAATACCAACTACACAATTTAAGTTAGCTAGGATAAACTTGTGTTGACTAACTTTAGGGATAACTTTAAAGATAAATTGCTGTTTTAATTAGGAGAAAACATTTTGGATACAGCAAGTCAACAAAGAATTTTAGGTTATTTTATTGAAGAAGCTAAAGAACATCTTCAAACTTTAGAGCAGGGAATTTTGCAGCTATCTTCTGGATCTGAAGATTCGGAGATGGTTAATGAAATGTTCCGTGCTGCTCATTCAGTTAAAGGCGGCGCAGCGATGCTAGGCTATACTAGCATCCAAAAAACTGCTCACCGTCTCGAAGATTCATTTAAAGTTCTCAAAGACAATTCGATTGCCTTCGATCGCAAGTTAGAGTCTTTATTTTTAGCAGGATATGATTTTCTTCAAGATTTAATCGAAAGATTAGAAAATTCTTCTGGTTTTAGCGATGAAGATGCCACCGAAATCATGCAGAAAGTTGACGCTAATTTTTCTGTTCTGAACAATTATCTCAACGAATTAATGACTGGCGTTAAAACTCCAGCCCCCGAACCAGTTGCAACACCAAAACCTATTGCAGCACCACCGGCACCAACACCAATTAACATCACCGAACAAGTAAAAAATGTCTTGAAAAACATGTTGCAGCTATTCAAGCAACAAGATAATCCAGCCAATCGTCAAGCACTCGATCGCTTGTGTTTGAATTTAGCTCAAATGGCTCCCAACCAAGCTAACTGGCAAAATTTGGTCAAGTGCGCTCAAGCTGCGATCGGTAACACCAATCATGCTTATAGCGTACTCGCTCCTATTGTCATTAAAGATTTAAAATTGGGTAGCGATTACTTACAAATCGGACAAGTACAACAAATAGTTGCCAGTCAAAATTTAAAACAATTGGCTGCAACCAATACTAGTGCCTCCGTATCTCAAATTGCGCTTCCTTTAGAACCTAGGTCGGCAGCAGCAGTTTTGCTCAAATCATTTAGTCGAGAACAACTCGCTCAATTAATGCAAATTCTTAGTGCTAACCTTTAAATCATCAATTGATGCTTGGATGCACGAGTCAGAAACACAAAAGTAACTACACTTTGACAAAAAATTCAATTTAATTTGAATTAAAGCAACTTGTGTTACTTTCTCTGTCAAAGAGGTAACTTCTTAAAAATAGTTACTATATTTAATGTATGGCAAAATAGCAAGAAACACTGAAACTAAGTATTAGTAATGTTTCAACTAGTTTTTGGTCTAGTTGGAACTATTCGCTCAATTATATTTTCACTTCGTTTTGTTTTTACTTAGCTCTTCACCATTTTACTATTATTAACTTTAAAGTTTTTCTGGGCTGACAAAAAAGATCGATATAGGGTGGCGATGGCGATCGCACAGCAAAGATAACTTTCTTAATTCTAATTAAAGAAAAATCCAGACAAAAAATTATTTGCCAATCGGCTATAAAAGCTAAACAATTAACAATAGGACAGAGCAAAAATTTTATTTAATTCTGTGCTATTATCTCCCGTTTGGAACTTGCTGTTCTCCACTAATGACCTTAAAAGCAATCTTTTTTGACTTCAATGGCGTAACGATCGATGACGAGTCAATACATCAACAATTAATCGAAGAAATTCTTCTTAGCGAGAATTTACGTCCAGAATCATCAGAATATCGAGAAGTTTGCTTGGGTAGGAGCGATCGCGTTTGCTTGAGGGATTTACTAGCTCGTCGAGGTCGTATTGTTTCTGAGACTTATTTAGACAAATTAATTAGGACTAAAACGCAAGCTTATCAAGACAAATTGGCAAAATTAGAACAATTACCTATTTATCCAGAAATACTAGATTTTTTACCCAAATTAAAAGCTCAAGGCTTATCCATTAATTTGGTTTCTGGAGCATTGCGTTCCGAAATAGAATTAGTACTTTCAAGAGCTAATTTGTCCGAGTATTTTGAAGTAATTGTGGCTGGAGACGATATCCAAGCCAGCAAACCAGAACCAGAAGCATATTTACTGGCTTTAGAGCGTCTCAACCAGAAAAATTCTCAAACTTATCTCAAACCATCCAACTGTCTGGCGATCGAAGATACGATTGTAGGTATTCAAGCCGCTAAGCGAGCCGGAATACAAGTAGTAGGTGTTGCCAATACATACCCGTTGCACATGCTGCAACGTCAAGCCAACTGGGCGGTAGATTTTTTGAGAGACATCGAATTAGACAGAGTTTCCCAAATCTTATCGACAATCTAAACTTGTTCGATCGACCTCAATGCTAGAATAGCTTTTAGCATCAAAGCTGAAGCTCATAGCTGGCAGCCAGAAAAAAGGGGAATTAGCTCAGTTGGTAGAGTGCTGCGATCGCACCGCAGAGGTCAGGGGTTCGAGTCTCCTATTCTCCATATCGCTTGTCGAATAACACATTATTTGTCGTCGTTAACAGATTAATGTCGCTTTATTCTTCAAGGTAAATCGGTACTGCCCATCAAATAAAGATCGCATTCACGGGCAACACCACGACCTTCGTTAAATGCCCAAACGACAAGACTTTGACCTCGACGACAATCTCCAGCCGCAAATACACCAGGGATACTAGTAGTATATTTCTCGAAATCAGCTTTGATATTGCTGCGTCGATCGCGATCGAGTCCTAGAGAATCGAGTAAAGGTTGTTCGGGACCGAGGAAACCCATCGCCAAGAGAACTAATTGGGCGGGAATAACTCGTTCTGTACCAAGAACTTGTTGGAGAGTAAACTGTCCTCGATCGTCTCTTTCCCAATGTACCTGTACGGTATGAACGGCTTTAACTCTTCCGTTTTCGTCGCTTTCAAATTTGTTTGCCGTAGTTAAATAGGCGCGCGGATCTTCACCGAATTTAGCAGCAGCTTCTTCTTGTCCGTAGTCCATACGGTAAATCTTCGGCCATTCTGGCCAAGGATTATCAGCAGCACGAAGTGAGGGCGGTTTGGGCATAATTTCTAATTGCACCACACTTCTACAGCCATGACGGATAGAAGTACCGACACAATCAGTTCCCGTATCACCACCGCCGATAATAACAACATCCTTATCTTTAGCGGAATATAGGAATTTTTCATGCAACGTTTCTACATTGCCATTATCCAAAAGGGTTTTGGTATTAGCACTCAGAAAATCCATTGCAAAATGAATTCCTTCTAATTCTCTCCCTTCGATCGGCAAGTCGCGGGGTTTCGTCGCACCCGTACAAAGTACTACAGCGTCGAATTCATTTAGCAATTGTTGGGCGGGTATATCCTTACCGATTTCTGTGTTGCAGATGAATTTTACTCCTTCTTTTTCGAGTAATTCGATGCGACGCATGACGACCGTTTGTTTATCCAGTTTCATATTGGGAATGCCATACATCAACAATCCACCAGGGCGATCGGCGCGTTCGAATACTGTCACCCAATGACCAGCTTTGTTAAGTTGAGCGGCGGCACTTAATCCAGCAGGGCCAGAACCAATAATAGCAACTTTTTTATCGGTACGTTTTTCGGGTGGTTCGGGGTTAATCCAGCCTTCATCCCATCCTTTATCGACGATCGAACATTCGATATTTTTAATCGTTACGGGTGGATTATGAATGCCTAATACGCAAGAACCTTCGCAAGGCGCAGGACAAACTCGACCCGTAAATTCGGGGAAGTTATTGGTTCGGTGTAGGCGATCGAGGGCTTCTTTCCAAAGTCCGCGATAAATTAAGTCATTCCATTCAGGGATTAAGTTATTAATCGGACAGCCACTTGCCATTCCGCCAAAGGTCGTACCAGTATGACAAAAAGGCGTACCGCAATCCATACAACGCGCACCTTGATTGCGAAGTTTGTCCTCTGGCATGGGTAAATGAAATTCATCCCAATTGCCAATGCGATCGAGAGGGGATATTTCTGATGCTACTTCGCGAAGGTATTCGATAAAGCCTGTTGGTTTTCCCATAGTTGTGTCTTTAAGTAAGGATTCGCTAAATAATTTTTAAAAATGTAATTGCTTAGCTCGATGATTCAAACGGAATTGAACTGAATATTATATTTATTTTCCTTGGTCGATCGGAAAATTAATTATTTTTGCATTATTAATTTAAGTTTGTATGCGATCGA
>JBOFLQ010000290.1:0-5292 GCA_051657945.1 Xenococcaceae cyanobacterium
CTCCTTAAGTTTTTTGTGTTTAGTAGAGTTGGACAAAGCAATTAAGTCTTTAAATTGCTTAGAAAGCTTTTAGCGATCGATTAATATTTTTTGTTGACGTTGCCAACACTAATATTGACTTGGTTGCCATTGGTGTTACCAATGCTGATTCCTACCTGGCCGCCGTATCCATAGTAAGGATAGTAACCATAGTAGGAGTGACCACCTGCAACATCGCCGCTTTCAGAGTCGTTTAAGTCGGCGAGGAAGTTTTCGTTGTCTTCAAATAAGTCAGATCCTGCGGGTTCTAAGTTGGAAATGTTTAGATTAGCCATTGTTGTTCTCCTTAAGTTTTAATGTGTTTGGTGAAACAGGTAAAAACGAATAAGTTTTAGAAGACTTATTCGCTTTTAACTATTTACCAATACTTTTTGACATCGACGTTAATGTTGCCAACACTAATATTGACTTGGTTGCCATTGGTGTTACCAATGCTGATTCCTACTTGTCCGCCATAGCCACCCCACCAGTAACCACCGTAGTAACCACCTTCGAGTTCGCCGCTTTCAGAGTCGTTCAAATCAGCTAGGAAGTTTTCGTTGTCTTCGAATAATTCAGATCCAGCGGGTTCTAAGTTGAAGATATCTAGATTAGCCATTGTTGTTCTCCTTAAGATTAATTTGTTTAGCGATTGGGAAAAGCAATTTGTTTGTTTTGTTTTTCGTTTGCCTTTCATAATTTCATTTTGTCTAAAAACAATTGAAGATTCAAGACGAATTACATGGTTTTTCAGACACAACTACAGTAATTAAATTGCGATCGACAAATAAATCTAATAAAAGTATTTTAAATAACAATAAATTATCGCAAAGGCGCTATTGAGCCTTTTTTACCTCTAATCTCTATCGTTTTGTCTGTAGATTGAGAGCGAGCCAGAATAAACTGCACTAATTATGTCTCCAATCATTAACAACTTAGATCGGGCAAAAACCAGACAGAGAAAATATTTTCAGTATTTTTGTAAAAGACCCAACTAAACTAATTAAGTCCCGCTTTTTCAAAATTAATAATTATTAGTACCGCAAAGTCTTGTAACTAAAGGTAATTTCAGGAAAATATTAAAAGACTCAACTGCATCAATTAGGTCTTTTTGAGTAATGCTGAGTCAAAAATCAAAACGTAGGGACGTTCCATGGAACGTCCCTACGTTTGTTTTACCTAATCTCTAATCTCTAGTTTCTCACTTTCCCCATTTTTCGATCGCGCGACGCAAAGCACTTTCTGGTAAACTATCTAATTCAAAAGATAAACCGCGATCGACTCTTTCTAATGCCTCAAAAAATGCTTTTACTCCTGCGGCGGGGTTGTCGGGATGATCCATAATTCCCGTACCAGCATTGAGAATCACTTCATTGCCATAATCTGCTAAAGCTTTGGGAACTATACCTGGATGAATACCAGCAGAGGGAACGGGAAAAACGTTGCGCGATCGCAAGATTTCTTTAATTTTTCTTTCTTCTTCTCGATCGAAGGGCAAACTACCATAATGGGCGGGATACAGTACCGCATCAGCCCCCCCATGCGCCATTAATGTCCCCAATACCACCGAATAACTTAAACCAGTATCCTCAGACGCACACATAGCCCCTGCTAATGCTGGATGGGCAAAGATAGGAACATTCACTTGAGAGTCTGCGGCTAAGGCTTCTAGAACAGAAAAACCATAGGTTAGGACATTAAGTAATAAAGCATTCGCACCTTCTTTTACTAGCAAACGTGCTTTTTCGATTAGTAGATCTGCAGTACCAGTAACGTTGACTGCATACAAAACCGTGCGTCCAGTTTCTGCTTTAATTACTTCAATATGCTGACGACAAGCTTCTAAACGTTTGAGTGTAGGCGCAACTTCTAAATCGCCCATAATTTCATCGTCTTTGATAATATCCAAACCAGCACGAGCAACCTGTGCGAAAATCTTGCCATGATCTGCGGCGGAAAGTCCCAAAGCAGGTTTAAAGATTGCCATAATTAACGGGCGATCGCTCACTCCCAATTTGTCTCTAATTCCCTGAATACCAAATTTGGGAAATCTTCCGTAATTATTGGCAAGACGCACCGCAACTATTTTAGCCGCACCAGCCATCGAATATTTACCGAAGATAGCAGTTAAAAGACTGGGAATGTCATTTTCTAGGTTGATTTCGGGAAAGCGAATTGTAGCGATACTGTAGCCGCGATCGTCTTTTTGAATGTTGATGACTTGAGCTAAATGTTTTGTTAATTCTGTTTCTCGATGGGCAAAACGCGCATCCCAAGTTCCCGCTGTTTGTCCTACTGCAATTACTTTTGCTTGACGTTCGGCATCGATCTGAGGGGGAAAACGATAGTCAATTTCGATAGTCATAA
Organism: Xenococcaceae cyanobacterium; assembly: GCA_051657945.1. Taxonomy (GTDB): domain Bacteria; phylum Cyanobacteriota; class Cyanobacteriia; order Cyanobacteriales; family Xenococcaceae; genus CAZJTL01. The sequence continues at coordinate 2,386 of JBOFLQ010000290.1, forward strand.
ATAGGGGTTAGGGGTTAGGGAATAGGGGTTAGGGGTTAGAATGGCTGACATATTATATTATTTCAGGCTCTGACTATTAAAAATGTTTTTTAAACCACAACGAATCGAACCTCAACCAGGACAAGAATCAGTTTGGGATTATCCCCGTCCGCCACGTTTAGAATTAGTTTCCAAACGAATTAAAATCATTTTTAATGAAGTCGCGATCGCGGATACTCAAAACGCATATAGAGTCTTAGAAACTTCTCACCCACCCGTCTATTATCTCCCGCCAGAAGACATCAAAATGGAGTATTTACAACTAGCAGACGGACAATCTTTTTGTGAGTGGAAGGGATTGGCTGGGTATTACAATGTAATGGTAGGAGATAAACAAGTTCTTAAAGCAGCTTGGTTTTATCCGCAGCCAACACCAGATTTTGCTGCGATTAAAGATTATCTGGCTTTTTATCCAGGCGCAATGGACGCTTGTTACATCAATGACGAAAAAGTAACTCCTCAGCCAGGTAATTTTTATGGTGGTTGGATTACTAGCGATATCGTTGGGCCATTTAAAGGAGAACCTGGAAGTTGGGGATGGTAGTAATAAGGGGCTAGGGGTTAGGGATTAGGGATTAGGGGAAACAAGGGAGTAGGGGCAAGGACGAGACATTGTCCCGAAATAAAGGAGGAATTTTTTCTCCGAGAAAATACTTAATTTTACAGATGTCTTACGAACTATGAATTAGATTAGAAAGGCGAGTCATATTTTTTTAGCAATAGACGCGTAGCGTTCTTTAAACTAACTCTGGGGAGAGCGAAATGGGAGAATTGAATACCGCCAAATTACTGGTGCAGTGTTTGGAAAATGAGGGAGTAGAATATGTTTTTGGGCTTCCAGGGGAAGAAAACTTACATATTTTAGAAGCGCTGAGAGACTCGTCTATTCAATTCATTACAACCCGTCACGAACAGGGTGCAGCTTTTATGGCTGACGTTTACGGGCGTTTGACAGGGAAAGCTGGAGTATGTTTATCTACTCTTGGCCCTGGTGCGACTAATTTAATGACGGGAGTTGCCGATGCTAATCTCGATGGCGCGCCGCTAGTTGCAATTACGGGGCAAGTCGGTACGGATAGAATGCATATCGAGTCGCACCAGTACCTCGATTTGGTAGCGATGTTTGCCCCTGTAACAAAATGGAACAGGCAAATTGTGCGATCGAGTAACACGCCAGAGATTATTCGTAAGGCATTTAAACTCTCTCAAAGCGAAAAACCAGGCGCAGTTCATATCGATCTGCCTGAAAACATTGCCGCGATGCTAGTGGAAGGCAAACCGCTTAAAAAAGATACTCAAGAAAAAACTTATGCTTCCTATCGCAGTTTAAATACTGCTGCTGCTGCAATTTCTAAGGCTAAAAACCCAATCATTTTAGCAGGAAACGGAACGATTCGCGCACACGCTAGCGAAGCTTTAACTGAATTTGCCACGCAGCTAAATATTCCCGTTGCCAATAGTTTTATGGGCAAAGGCGTAATTCCTTATACTAACCCTCTCTCGCTTTGGTCGGTAGGATTGCAACAAAGAGACTATATCAGTTGCGCCTTTGATGAAACCGATTTAGTTATTGCTGTCGGTTACGACTTGATTGAATATTCTCCCAAAAAATGGAATCCTAAAGGCGAGATTCCGATTATCCACGTTAGCAGTACACCAGCGGAAGTAGATAGTAGTTATATTCCTTTAGCTGAAATAGTCGGCGATATTTCTGATTCTTTGATGGAAATTATCAAGCGATCGGATCGTCAAAGCAAACCATCTTCTTTTGCGGCTAAAGTGCGAAAAGAAATCGTCAAAGAATATGAAGATTATGCCCATGATGATGGTTTTCCTGTCAAACCGCAAAAGATAATTTACGATTTACGTCAAGTAATGGGGGCAGAAGATATTGTTATTTCCGATGTAGGGGCGCATAAAATGTGGATGGCGCGTCACTATCATTGCGATTCTCCCAATACTTGTTTAATTTCTAACGGTTTTGCAGCAATGGGTATTGCCATTCCCGGCGCGATCGCTGCGAAGTTAGTTCATCCCGATCGCAAAGTAGTTGCTGTTACTGGTGACGGCGGTTTTATGATGAATTGCCAGGAATTGGAAACGGCTTTGCGAGTTGGTACTGCTTTTGTTACGCTTATTTTTAATGATAATGGTTATGGTTTGATTGAATGGAAGCAAATGAATCAATTCGGTCGTGCTTCTTTTGTTGATTTTACTAATCCCGATTTTGTTAAGTTTGCTGAGAGTATGGGTTTAAAAGGTTATCGTGTCGAATCGGCAGCAGATTTAGTTCCCACTCTTAAAGAAGCTTTGGCGCAAGATGTGCCAGCAGTTATTGATTGTCCTGTAGATTATCGTGAAAATATTCGTTTTTCTCAAAAAGCTGGCGACTTGATTTGTCGGATTTAATAAAGTCCGCAGATAAACAAGGCGTGCAAATCGGAGGTTGCCTCCGATTTGCTTAGCACGCCGTGCAGATAAACGCGGATAAAACTACTATCTGTGTTCATCTGTGTTTATCTGTGGACTGATTTTATTTAACTCTTTCTTCTCTAACTAAAGTCAAACTAACCCATTCTCCCTTAGCGCCATAGTTACGAATGAGGCGATAGCGTAGGTTTGGTTGACACAACCAACCAGTTTCTAGAAAGAATGGTTGACCTAGTTTAATTTCCAACGGACAATTACAAGATGCGCCGTCGGGTAACATTAATATTTGTACGGGCAAACTACCGCGATCGAAATTTAAAATCGAACCATTAATTGTTGCTTCCGAACTAATGGTTTGTGGCGATACATTACCAAAGGTTAATTGTTGCATCAAGCGATCGCCCTGACGTTCTATTTTTAAATGAGTCGAATAAACAT
>JBOFLQ010000291.1:0-9087 GCA_051657945.1 Xenococcaceae cyanobacterium
GCAATCGACTTGTTTTAAAGTAAAGAAACAAAAGCAATAACAAACAACACTCAGCAAATATTTAATGAAAAATAGTCATAGGTCGCGGCAACAAACTTTCCGCAATTTAGCTAATTATATTATGTCGGCGCTCGGTATGCTGGAGTTGGAAAACGACTCGCAGCTACGCAAGGATGTCATGGCAATTTGCGATTACTTGAAGAATCCTCGTTTTCGTATTGCTGTCTTCGCCCCCTTTAATTACGGTAAATCTACTTTACTCAATGCTTTGCTCGGAGAAAAAACTTTACCGATCGATTTGATTCCCACTACAGGCGCAGCAATTTACGTTAGATATGGGGAAAAGTTATCGACCACAATTGCGCTACAAGATGGTAGTAAGATCGATCGAGAGGGAACGGACATTTTAAAAGAATATGCCATTCTCGACGACCAAAGGTGTATGCGAGATGATGTAACTGCGGTTGAGGTGTATTGCCCCCATCCTTTTTTGCAAACGGGAGTAGAATTTCTCGATTTACCTGGAACGAACGATCGCGAAGCCCAAGATGATTTAGTAAAAAATAAATTATTAACCGCAGATTTAATCGTTCAGGTTTTAGATGCTCGTCAATTAATGACTTTAGGCGAACGGGAACATTTGCGAGATTGGTTATTAGATCGGGGTATTAAAACTGTAGTTTTTGTTGTTAATTTTCTCAATTTATTAGAACCAGAGGAACAAAAAGAAGTTTACAATCGCCTTCGGTTTGTAGCAGAAACTTTTCGCTCGGAATTACCTACTAGTATTAGTAATTTATATCGAGTTGATGCTTTACCCGCACTCAGATCTAGATTAAAAGGCGATACTTCAGCCGCACATACATCGGGATTAGTTGTTTTTGAATCGGCTTTACAAACTATTGTTGAAGCATATAAGGAACAATTAGAAATTCGTTTGCCTCGGTTATTAACTATTGTCGATCGCGTCGAGCGAGCAGCCGCAGATAAAAAACAGAAGATCGTTGGCGAATTAGAAGCCGATCGAGAAAAAGATCGAGCCAAAAATGAAATCAAACAAAAAGCCAAAAAATTAATCGAACAAGGAATTCAAAGAAGCCATTCTGATTTTCAAAGTTGGTTGTATTTGCCCAATCTTTTAAAACGCTATCAACCAGAACTAGCGATCGCATTACAACAAAATGAATTAAATACTTGGCAAGAAAAAGAATTAAAACCCACAGTTTTAGACTATCAAAAACAAATTAATGAATGGGTGGCTAAAGCCTGTGAGTTTTTCGATCGACAATCTTCTGAAGAGTTATTGATTTCTTTTCCTCAGCCACCAGAAATATCTAATAATAATTCAGAATCGAGTTCAAATAATACCGATGAAAATAATCGTAGAAAAGAAGATGTTGATGTTGCTTCTGTCGCAATTCCCACAGGTATCGGTTGGCTTTTAGCAGGCCCATTTGGTGCGGCAGTTTTAGGTGGTGCTAGTTATATTCTCAACAAAGCAGCAACGCAATCGTCAGAATCGCCAATAGCAAAAGAAACAACTACAAAAATCAACTCTCAAGTTTATGTCGATGCCGCAGAAGCATATCTAACTATTTTTAGTAATGAAGCTTTTTCCAAACTAGAACGATATGAAAAAGTTATCGAGAAAGTAATTGATTTTCAGCCACAGGAAGCAAGATTAGAAAACACAATAGCACACCATCAATTACAGTTATTAAATAAGTTATTGGATAATTTGAAGCAAGAATTAGAGTCGCTCGAGTGAAATTTAAGTGAATAGTATTTGTCTCAACATTAGAGAAGGGTTACTTGGCGCGCTCGCGATTTCTTGATTCAATTCTTCTTAATTATTTAGTATCGAACGGCTTCTCTCACAAATAAGAATTAATCTCATTTGCGAGACAGTCCTTAATTTATAATTTTCTGCGATCGAAAATTTTCTTTGAAAAAAAAATCGATTTGAGTTCGATCTGCTTATTCGATTCCGATCGCATTAGAAAAAACGTCAATGTGTTCGATCGCGGAACGAATAATTTTCAAGCGCCTAAATTTGAAAAGTTATTCCTGCATATTTTTCAATTGATTTTAAAGTACCGATCGGTAAAACTTTACCTTGATGAATGGGTACGATCGCTGTACGTCGAGTTTCTGGATTAAATAGTTTAAGGTGAGAACCAGTTTGCGAAATTTCAACAAATTCACTATTTTTTAACTGTTTGATAACTTCTTTGGCTGTTAATCTGGGAGATTTTGGTGAAATTATCGACAATTAAAGAGCGAATTCAACAATCTCCTTTCCTAGTTCATCTTGAATAAATTCATTGGGAATTGGTTCTAAAAGAAGATCGATCGCTTCTTTAAGATTTTCGATCGCCTTTTCTTTAGTATCACCACAAGAAGATATAAAATTTAATTCTGGACAAGTAGCAGAAAATGCTCGAGCATCTTCATCCCATTCAATGATTGCTCTGACAATCATATTTTTGTTTCTATTATCTCAACTGCTAATAAAGTAACACATATGATTTTTATTATTTGATTGCGATCGATCTTTAATACCCTTTATTCACAGCGATCGCTGTATTGAGATAGAATTCAACAGTAATTGAAAAAATTTACGATCGGAAGAACTTTTACAAAATATATATGAGGCAGTTGAAGGTTGTTTATCGATCGATCTAGATAATGTAGAAATTAGCGATCGCGATCGATTTTAATTGCCCTTTAACCATATATTGATAGTTTCCTCCTGACATTGGATCGGAAAATCCCGTCTTTTTGAGAAAACGAATTAGTTCTTGACATTTGATTGGTTTAAAAGATGGCATTAGGCAACATTTTGCTGTGGCGTTAAATCGATTCCTTCAACTACTGGTAGTTCGTGCTGTAAGCGTAATCCCAAAATAATCCAACCTTCCAAAACTTCCTGCAATAATTCTCTAGTAGCTTCAAGAGTATCTGCATTCGCATAAACTCCATCGAAACCAGGAATTTCACCATAAAATGTTTCATCTTCAAGCAATTCATAAGTTGCTTGGTGCATTGCAATTTGGATGTATTTGGTCAACATTAATTTTGCAATTAGTTTGAATGCCTTCTAATTATATAAATCGTATCTGGAGAATTGCGCGATCGCATTATAAAAAACGCCAATGTATTCGATCGCGGAACGAATAGTTTCCAAGCGCTTAAGTTTGAAAAGTTATTCCTGCCTGTTTTTTAATTGATTTTAAAATTGAAAATTGGTTCTAAAAGAAGATCGATCGCTGCTTTGGTTTTTTTTACTGCTGCGGAGTATTCCAAGTATGAAATTGGAGGTAATTACGTTATTTAATAATTTAAATTTAGAAAAAATTTTCAAGAGTAATACATCTCTCTATAGACTGATTAAATTGTTTGAATATTTAATACTATGAAATAGATAAATCTTTTATACGCCAAATGCTTTAATACTATTAATTAAAAATGATCGATACTTCCGTAAAAAAATTTTGGAATCGAATAAGCATTCGAGCATTAATTCGTTTTTTGCTATTTCTTGCTTGTGGCTGGGCAATTTTACAAGTTTTAATTTATTTTGAGAGTATAATAACAATCTTTTCTTTTGCCGCAATCATCGCTTTTTTACTCAGTTATCCAGTTCGTTGGCTAAATCGTTTCATACCTTATGGTGTTGCAGCAAGTTTAGTTTTCTTACCTAGTCTGCTAATAGTTATCACTCTTGCAGCTACACTGGGTATAAAAGTTTTATCTCAAGGACAACAACTAATCGATAATATCATCGCATCTTTAAACTCTTTGTATCCTCAATTTACTCAAATAGAAGCATTTTTACGCGAAAGAAATCTTCAAGTAAATTTAAATTTAGTTCGCGAAACAATTCGAGAGCAAATTCTTACAGGAATTGGTTATATAATAACTAATTTACAGGGTTTTTTAACAAATTTATTAACTTTAATAATAATCGCAGTAATCGCTTTTTATATGTTGTTAGATGGGAATCGACTCTGGAATTTTATTGTTAAGGTTTTACCCAAGAACCAACGACATCAATTTACAAGAATAGTTAAGCGCAACTTTTTAGGGTTTTTTCGAGGTCAATTACTTTTATGTCTATTCTTAACTATTTCAACTTTTATCGTTTTTGTAGTTTTACAAGTTCCCTTTCCATTGCTTTTGTCATTAATAGCTGGAATATGTGATTTAATTCCTGGGATTGGAGCTACCCTCGGAGTTGGTTTCATTACTTTAATTCTTTTATCTCAAAACGTTTGGCTAGCTCTTAAAGTTTTAGTAACTTGTATCGTACTTCAGCAAATACAAGATAACTTAATTTCACCACGAATTATGCAAAATACAGTACAAATTAGCCCCGTAATTGTTTTTTTTGCACTTTTATTTGGAGCTAAAGTAGCAGGATTACTAGGAATTTTTATTGCTATTCCAATAGCTGGAATCATGGTCAGTTGGTTAGAGATTGATGAAATAAAAGCGGAATAATAAAGAGCAAATGCTTCACTGTCGAGGTTTCCTAGGCTTCTCTTACTCGGCACAGAGAAGGCTCGATTCGTCCGTCAGTTCAAACGCTCGTCCCTCTGGCTTTTTTAATTACTCTTTTGTGACTTGGTTGAGCAACCCGAGAGAAGCGACACTTCCAAAAATGTGAGCGCCAATCAAATTAACATCAGCAAGTATTAAGAAAAGATCCATTGTTCTGACTATTTTTTCTTGGTTGTAAATAGCAACTCCTTGCGGCTGTGCGAGGGATTTTCCCAGTATAGCGATCGCAGTAATTTCTGATGCCACAAAAGCCAACACCAATCCTATTAAACTAACGGTTAAGCCGACGCGAAGAACGCGGATTACTTCTTCTCTCTTTATAGGCAAATTGAGATTGGGTTGTTGCAAGCGTTTAGCCATGCGAGTAGAACGGAAAGCCCAGTAAACTCTGAATCCCACTGCGATTAGGGCAGCAAAAGCTAGCACAATACTCAAACCAAAAAGGATACTTTGGCTTCCATCGGTGAAGCTGCGGCTAAATATAACCAAGAATAAAGTAATACCAGATCCAACACCAAGTATTAAATGTATCCAGTAGCTAATTCGACCGATAAACCCAAGATTTCCAGCAAATTCCTGTTTAGTGGGTAGATCGGCGCTTTTATTGAATAAATTTGTCATAATTATTTCTGCTAATTTAGTTTTATTTAAATTAGTAAAATGTTAGTCTTTTATCCAATCGAATCTGTTCTCTCATTAGAGTTAAATAATTAAAACCTTTACGTAAATTAATGTAGCAATATTGTTAAATTTTGCAAAAAAATATCTTGACCAAAAAAATAAATGCTACCAATTAAGATCGCTTATCGATCGAACCAACGCGATCGCGACTCTTTATATTCTTTTGCTAGCTTCTGCGCTACGAGAGTATTTAAAGATATTCCCGCTTTTGCTGCGCGCGATTGAGAGAAATTTTTTCTAAAGTTTTGTGTTTTAAATCACATAAACAGATAGTCGATCTAACTTAATTTTTGGGAACTATAAAATTGTAAACTTTCTCTTCAATTGTTATGGATTTTATAGATCAAATTAAAGCAATTTTTCAACAAATTGAAAAAATTAAAGCCCAAATTCAAAATGAGCAAGCTACTAAAACCGCATTTATTATGCCTTTTATTCAGGCTTTAGGATATAACGTTTTTAATCCAATGGAAGTTGCACCTGAATTTACAGCAGATGTTCCAGGTTTAAAAGGCGAAAAAGTAGATTATGCCATTATCAAAGACAACAAACCTATCATTTTAATGGAGTGCAAATCATGTCACGAAAATCTAGAAAATCCAAAACATAGCTCACAATTACATAGATATTTTAACGCTACAGATGCTAAATTTGGTATTTTAACCAATGGAATAATTTATCGTTTTTACACCGATATTGATAAAGTTCATATCATGGACGATAAACCATTTTTTGAGTTTAATATGCTGAATTTTAGCGATTCAGATGTTAATGAACTTAAACGCTTTTCTAAATCAATTTTTGATATTAATGAATTATCTGATGTAGCTCAAAATCTTCTCTACACAAAAGAAATTAAGCGCATCATGGCAGAACAATTATCCGAACCATCTCCTGATTTCGTCAGATTTTTCGCCAGTAAAGTATATTCTGGAAAAATGATGGCAACAGTAGTTGATAAATTTACAGAAATCACTAAACGTTCACTTAAAGATTTTGTCAATGAACGAATTACTGACAGACTTAAATCAGCTATCGATCTTCCTGAAGCTTTAATAGAAATAGGAACATCCGAAGATTCTAAAAATAATGCTGAAGGTGGAACAGATAAGCTTTCAAAAGAAGAACAAATTGTAACTACACAAAAGGAACTAGAAGCTTTTTATATTGTTAAATCTATTCTTCGAGAAAGTGTAGATATTGGACGAATTAGATATAAAGATACTATCAGCTATTTTGGAATTAATTTAGATGGCAATGTTAAAAAGACTATTTGCCGACTTTACTTAAACTCTAATAAAAAATTTATCGCTATTTTTGATGCAGAAGGCAAAGAAATAAAAACAACAATTTCCAGTTTAGATGATATTTATTCAGTATCTCAATTCTTAAAGGATAAAGTTGTCTACTTAACTCAAGGTAAGTCTGCCGATGAGCTTCTACAAGTTGAAGTAATTTGAAACAATTTTTCAGGTTGGGTTTAAGCAATTTATAACCCAACCATAACTTAAAATAACTATCCGCGTTCATCCGCGTTCATCTGTGGACTGTTTTATTACATCTAATTAGACAAAACGCCAGGTTGTGCTTCGCGATCGAACGATTTTTCTCGCAAATGAGAATAATTTCTGTTTGCGAGAAAAACTGGATCTATATTTTTACTCAGACAAAAAATTTTCTTGGAAACCGAAATCGAGATCTAGTTTTACCAAAATGCGATCGAATATAATTCTTCGATCGATACAAAAATAATTCTCATCAGTCGAATTAAATGGTCAGAATTTGCGATCGATAACGTGATGAGTAAAATTTGAGGCGACCAATTTTTTACACGAGAGATTGCGCTACTCCAAGCAGCCAACCGATCGCATTTTAAGCAAACATTAAACGTTCTTTAGGTTCGGGAATCGATCGGTCAAATTCTTTAGCCGTTTCAATCCATTCTTGCATGACTACTTCCACATTCTGTAATGCTTCTGCATATGTAGTGCCATCAGCAGCACAGCCAGGTAATTCTGGAACTTCCGCAATAAATGCTTCATCTTCTTTGCTCCAGTAAAGAATAATCTCATATTGAAGCATCATTATTACCTCCCAATTTGTATTTTAGAATTACTTCTCGAACTTGTTTAACTTGATAAGCTTTTGGTTGAGAATTTTTTGGCTGAAGATTTAAGATTTCTTCGACACCTTCTTTGATAAAAATATGATGACTACCACGAATTCTTTCTTGAAAACCAAGTTTGTGTAATAGCTGACACATTTTATCGAAAGGAATATTAGCGTCAGAAGTACCTGTGAGTATTTTGGTTAAAAGTTTGTCTAATTGAGATCTTGCACCATTGTCATTAACCGGAACTCGATTGAAATCGCTGTCTAATACATAAAGTCGCTCTTTTGACGACTAAAAATCTATCCAGTCGTCAAAAGAGCGACTTCTACTATTAGCCTGGAGTTTCAACTCCAGGTGGTTATTGAACATGGTGCAAGATCTGAGTTTCAATGGACTTAATGTATGAGACAGGGAATTGATTCCCTGTTGGTTGTTGCAACTGGTGCAAGATCTGAGTAGCCCAAACGTGGGAGTGTCAACAATTCATAATTCCAAGGAAATTACAAAAATTAAAATATAAAAAAGATACGATCGATAGCTCCCAAATTCACTGCGATTAAAGTATTTTTGTATCGAATTTAACTCCTCCAACAGTGCGATCGCATTGAACTACCGATGTATTTAGCTCGTACTAGACTCAAACTCAAGAGGGAACTGTCTGAGAAAAATATTCGGCTAATTTCTCTGGCGTTAAAGCTTTAGCATAATCTTCTGCCATCTCTGGAGTAGCTAATTCTATAAGTACGGAATTCTCAATCCAAAATTCGATAACATCAAAATAACCGCGACTGCAACGCAAGACACGCCATCCTTCGCGATTGGCGATCGCTTCAATTTTTTCCTGGCTTACCGGTACGGAGATAGCAGCGTGAGTGGCGATAAACTTTGATGGAGAATTATTTTCTCGATATTGTATCGGCTTATCGTCTTGTCCTGGCATCATTTCAGTACCATAAGGATAAACTTCAATCAAAGTTCCATGGGAGTCGCCAGCAAATGCGACATAACTACCTGGATGCGAGGGAAAAGGGGCAGAATATTTACTATTGAAAAGTTCGGCAAACACCTCAGCAACGTGAAGAGGATTGTTAGCAGGTATAGAAATATGATGGATCATCGGTTTCCTCCCATGGCTCAAATGTTTTTATCTTTATTTTAAAGGCTATTGAATATTGCTGTTATTTTCAAGTTGAATATATTTCGAGCGTGGTTTTTTCTCGTGTTGTTCGCAGAATAATTTGGCTCGATCGCCAGATAGCTCAATCTTTTTTGCCAAAGAATTTCTAATTTTTGAAGACCAAGATAAATAAACTAAGGCAAAAAAAGGATGAAAAAGCGTTAAAATATTTCTAACTTTTTTAGATAGAGTAATATTATATTTATTTTTAAAAATAAAAGTTTTCCAAAAATGTTTTAAGGATTGGCGATAAGAAATCTGTAAATAGTCTTCGACAAAATCTCGAATAATAAAATTATTTTTTAAGCGTTTGGGATTTTGAATAACTGAATTAATATCTAAATTATTGACAAGATTAGAATCGTGTACTAGTTGCAACCAAACAGGTTGAGTAATCACTTGACGTAGTGGTACACCTTGCTTGGAAATTTTAAAAATTTTTTGATGTTCGATAATTTTGCAAGTAACTGGGTATTTAGCTTTTTCTACCAAAGACAAAAATGGCGATGATAAAAATTCTCGTAAAAATAATCCATCTTTGCGTAACATATAA
>JBOFLQ010000292.1:0-5429 GCA_051657945.1 Xenococcaceae cyanobacterium
GCCGTTTTGGGTTTGGGAAATTTGGGTGCAGCAGCAGCCTTACCAGTTATGGAAGGAAAAGCGATGCTATTTAAAGAATTTGCAGGAATCGACGCTTTCCCCATTTGTTTGACGACTCAAAATAGCGACGAAATTGTCGAGACAGTCAAACAGATTTCTCCCGTATTTGGTGGTGTCAATCTCGAAGATATCGCCGCGCCTCGTTGTTTTGAAATTGAAAAAAGACTGCGCCAAGAACTAGATTTACCCGTATTTCATGACGATCAGCACGGGACTGCCATAGTAACACTAGCAGCATTATACAACGCCCTCAAACTAGTACAAAAATCTTTAGAAGAAGTAAAGATTGTTATTAATGGTGCTGGTGCTGCGGGAGTAGCGATCGCCCGTTTGTTGCGAAAAGCCGGGTCAAAATCGATTGTGATGTGCGACTCAAAAGGAATAATTTCGACAAAACGCGGCAATCTCAGTGCTGAAAAACTAGAATTTGCTGGCGAACTAGAAGGTTCTTTAGCCGACGCGCTTAAAGGAGCAGATATATTTTTAGGAGTGAGCGCACCTGGAGTTTTATCGCCTGAAATGGTGCGATCGATGGGTCAAAATTCGATTGTGTTTGCAATGGCAAATCCAATTCCAGAAATCCAGCCAGAACAAGTTGACGAATATGTTGCCGTCATAGCAACAGGACGTAGCGACTATCCCAATCAAATCAATAACGTCCTCGCCTTTCCTGGAGTTTTTCGCGGCGCACTCGATTGTCGAGCCAAAGAAATTACACTAGAAATGTGTCTCGAAGCCGCACGCGCGATCGCTGCTTTAGTTGCGCCAGAACAAATCGATCGCGAATATATAGTTCCTTCTGTTTTCGATCCAAGAGTCGCCACCGCTGTCGCCGAAGCAGTTACTCAAGCAGCTTTTGCTGGTGGTGTGGCTAGAAAGTAGGGAGTAGGGGATAGGGAGTAATGAGTAATGAGTAATGAGTAATGAGTAATGAGTAATGAATTTTTTACGTCACGACGAATGAACGTCACGACTTTGTCCGTTGCCCAGTGCAGCGTTGCCCAGTGCAGCGTTGCCCATTGCCCAGTGCAGCGTTGCCCATTGCCCAATGAACTATGAACTATCAACAACCAAAAACTGAAAATCAATGTTAATGCTATAAATTGTTGAGTATCGATCTCACCACTTAAATTAGCCATGGATGATATTCCTGAGGTTTTACGAGACAGAGAAGGTTCGAAAAAAAGACGTTCCCAGGTTAAAGCTGTTAAAAAATCGAACGCGCCCGTGCGATCGCGATCGACAAATTCTTCTTCTTTGTTTTTAGTGGGAGGATTATTTGTTGCGATCGCGATCGCGGGGACAACCTTTGCTTTTTTTGCCAATCGGAATTCTCGCTCGAATTTACCAACCAATTCGCCAACTAGTACCAATCCAACACAAGTCAAGCCTCAAACGCCGCCTAAACCCGACAAAGATGATAAACCCAAAAGCGAGGGCAATTCTGTTCCCAACGTCCTCGGACATTTAGCTTATCAAGAAGCACCTCGATCGGAATTAAAAGCCATCACCACAGACGGACGAATTCGGATGAGGAATGCAGCCGCAACTCAATTTTTGGAGATGCAAGCAGCAGCTAGTGCTAAGGGGATTGTTTTAGTGCCAATATCTGGTTTTCGTTCTGTAAACGAGCAAGAACACGTCTTTTTCAATCTCAAACAACAGCGATCGCAGCAAGCTTCCGAACGAGCAGGAGTAAGCGCACCGCCAGGTTATAGCGAACATCACACTGGTTACGCGATCGACATTGGTGACGGAAAAGTACCTGCAACCAATTTAAATCAAAATTTTGAAGAAACGGCAGCTTTTCGTTGGTTGCAAAAAAATGCTCCGCGTTATAACTTCGAAATATCTTTTCCTCGTAACAACTCTCAAGGAGTTAGTTACGAACCATGGCATTGGCGTTTTGTCGGCGATCGCGACAGTCTAGAAACTTTCTACAAAGCAAAAACGCTTAAAAAATAAACCATGACTAATTATCAAATAGAAAATCGTCAGTGGTGGGTGCAGCGCTGGTTAGAATTATTAGATTCTTATCGTTTTAAAAAACGTTTGGAAAGAGCGCGCACTTATGCCAGAGAAGGAAACGTTCTCAGCATCGAATTTCAACAAGCACAGGCGATCGCTCTCGTACAGGGTAGCGAATCAGAACCATATCAAGTTTCCCTGTCTCTAGCTCCTTTTTCCGATGAAGATTGGGAATATATTATCAGTACTATGTCCCAACAAGCAATTTATTCCGCTCAATTACTAGCGGGAGAAATGCCAGAAAATATCGAACAAGTATTTATCAGCAACGGTTTGAGTTTATTTCCCTTTACTTTATCGGAAGTTCGTTCTCGCTGTAGCTGTCCCGACAAAGCTAATCCCTGCAAGCATATCGGCGCTATATACTATCAACTTGCCGATCGCTTCAGCGAAGATCCTTTTGTCATTTTTCAACTGCGAGGACGTACCAAAACTCAAATCTTAGAACGCTTGCGCCAATTACGCAATCAAAATCTAGACGTTTCTACATCAATTACTAATCCTGTTGAAACAACAAATGAGGCTGTCTCTTCTCGATCGCAAAAAGAAAGCAAAACTCAGAAAAATACTAAATCTCGCTCTAAGACAGTCAATAAATCTTCAGAAAACCAAAAAGATTTCGATCTAAAAAAATTTTGGCACTATGACGAACCTTTAGATTCTTCTTTAGTAGTTATTTCACCACCTCTCGATCGCAAAACCGTTTTAGAATTTCTTGGCACAATTCCTTTAGCATCAAGCGACGCTGAAGCAGTTAGCGAATTTCTTTCCCAGGTTTATCGACAAGCCAGTCAACAAGCTGTTATAGCAGCTTTAAATCGAGATTAATCGATGAGCATTCAGCTTTTTGTTGTTGGTTGTTTGTAATCGATCGGACATCGAGCAATGGGCATCGGACAAGGTCAAAAGTCGTGACGTAAAAAACTCATTACTCATTACTCATTACTCATTACTCATTACTCATTACTCATTACTCATTACTCATTACTCATTACTCATTACTCCCTATCCCCTCTTCCCTATTATGTACAAAATTGCTATCAAACAAGAACAATATTCCACATATATTCTTACTGATGAATCAGCGCAATCTTTTTTAGAAGTCGTTCCGCAACGAGGTGGAATTATTACTTCTTGGCGCATCCAAGGTCAAAATATTCTTTATTTAGATAAAGAGCGTTTTGCCGATCCAAGCCTTAGCATACGCGGCGGGATACCAATTTTGTTTCCAATCTGTGGCAATTTACCAGGTAACCTTTATACCGATCGCGATCGACAATACAGTCTCAAACAACACGGTTTTGCTCGCGATCTGCCTTGGCAAGTAAATACAACCAATACTGACAACTGTGCCAGCATACATTTGAGTTTGACTAATAATTCTCAAACTTTAGAAGTTTATCCCTTTGAATTTAAACTCGATTTTATTTATCAATTGCAAGGAAATAGCCTAAAAATTCAACAGCGCTTTGAAAATTTATCCGATCGCCCGATGCCTTTTTCGTCGGGATTGCACCCCTATTTTTGGGTAAAAGATAAAGATAAAACTCACTTAGAATTCGATATTCCCAGCTCTGCTTATCAAGACCAAATTAGCAAAGAAATACATTCTTTCACAGGTAATTTCGATCTCGATCGAGAAGAACTAGATTTAGCTTTCGGCGCGATCGAGCGACACTCAACATCGATAACCGACAAACAAAGACGTTTAAAAATTCAAATTAACTATTCCGATTTTTATTCTACTTTGGTATTCTGGACAATTAAAGGCAAAGATTACGTCTGTCTCGAACCTTGGAGCGCTCCTCGCAATTCGCTTAACACGGGAGATAAACTTACCTACCTACAACCAAAAACTAGCTGTGATGCAACTGTAGAGATGGTTGTCAGTTACTTATAAAAACAAAATACTAAGTTATTTTCTTTGGTTGCTGCTAAAAAAAACTGCTGCTAGGACGATCGCGCCCAACAAAGCCAAGGGAATTAATAAATCGATAGAATTGTATGTTTCAACCATAGAATAAAAGCAGAAGGCAATGCTGAACTGGGCAAGGGGCAACGGGCATTGGGCAAGGGGTTAAGTGTGCCGCGTCATCCGTCGTAAAAACTTTTAACTTTTGCAACTGTACGCGACCGGTCGCGTCTCTACGAATGCGTGACTTTCCCTATTCCCTATCCCCTGTCCCCTGTCCCCTATTCCCTATTCCCTATTCCCTATTCCCTATTTCCCTAATCATGTCAGACCTAGCCACCTGGTTGCAAGAGAGAACTGCTTTAAGTATTTTATCGAGAGAAATACTAGAAGCGATCGCGCTTTCTTTGCAAGAAATTACCATTCCTGCCGATCGCGTTTTGCTACAAGAAGATACTACTCCACAAGGAATTTACATTCTTCGTTGCGGTCAAATTGAAAGTGAGAGTAAATCTTTACAAGCCGTTGGTATGCTACCAGGAACGGTCTTAAATTTACAAGCTATTTTATTAGATCGATCGGTTCAATATACGATTACAACTTTAAGCGAATGTCAATTTTGGTTTGTCAGTCGCGATCGCATCAAAACTCTAGTTGAAAGATATCCACAAATCGTACAAGCTTTATCGCAATATCTCGCCAATACCGTTCGACAATTATCCCAACAGTTAAGCTTCGAACAAGAACGTCAAACCATTTTACGACCTTATTTAGTCAACAAAGCCAAAAGAGGAATTATTGGTAAAAGTCGCTATGCAGTCAGATTGCGATCGCAAATAAAACAAGCATCAGAAAATCGTAAATCAGTAGTTATTTTTGGCGAACCGGGATTGGAAAAAGATAACGTCGCCGCTTTAATTCATTTTGGATCTCGCGATCGACGTGAAGCGATCGTTAAAATTGATAGCAGTAAAATTCAAGCTTCAGGGGCAGAATTATTCGGTCGTGCGGGGGGAAAACCAGGATTAATCGAAGCTTTAGGTAAAGGTACTTTAATTCTCAACAATATTCAAGAATTACCTAAAGAATTATTTCCCGCGATCGTTCGCCTGATAGAAACAGGAATATATATCCCCGTCAGTCGATCGGGAGAATCACAAGAGACAGAAAAAACATCTCTAGCTAGAATTATCTGCATCTCTGAAAAAACCATACCGCAAATTGACTCTATAGTTGGTGAATTAATTAAAATTCCTCCTTTGCGAGTCAGAAAAACCGACATTGAAGACCAGGCAAACTATTATTTAAACTTGATTTGTAGCGCTAAAAAGCTGAATAAATCTCGCCTCACTCCAGAAGCATTAAGAAAGTTGCAAGCCTACGATTTTCCTAATAATTTAAGAGAATTAGAAAACTTATTAGAACGCGC
>JBOFLQ010000293.1:0-1844 GCA_051657945.1 Xenococcaceae cyanobacterium
CAGATTGGGATTCACTTGTGAGTTTCAAGGGATGGACTTTCACCATCATCAGAATCGAAAGTTATCATCTAGGTTGTCCTAGAAGCCCTAGTTTATATAGGTTTTAGCCTAATTTCGCTAGGAACGAACCGCACAGCTACTGCAAATGTAAAGAATAAAGACAAATACGGGGATTTAGCTTTTCAAAATTTGGGTATTTCTCGCGCATCTTTTAATAAACTGGGTGCTCGCAATCAGTTAAATACAGCTTTTGTTTCTTTTAGAGGTGTAAAAGACCTGTGCGATCGCCTGTTAGTTACTTGGGATGCGGGACGACCTTATGAAATCGATCCAGAAACTTTGGCAACCTTAACACCTGTTGGTAAAAATCAAGATTGGCAACCTTTGTTTCTCGAACAACCTCTTACTCCTTTTATACCAATTTTGACCTCTGCTCATCCTTGTTTCGATCCAGATACGAATCAATTATTTACAGTTAATATAGGCAAATCTGTATTAAGGGTGTTGGGGTTGTCCCGCTCATTACTTCAGCGTTTTGCAGAAAATGCTACTTCTTTAGATATTCCTCAAAAAAGCTCTTTATCTTCTCCCCATATTTTGCGAGGTCTTTTTTATTTTTATTCAGGCTTGTTCAAGAGCTTGCAGTCGCTCGACAAGATTCTCCAGAATTTTACAGTAAATATTTGGAGCGATTTGTTAGAAAATGCTACTTCTCTAAAAATACCTCGAAAAAGCTCTTCATTTTCTCCCGATATTCGTCGAAGTCTCCTGCATCTTTATTCAAATTTGCTCGAAATCTTGCAATGGTTGGTACAAATGATTGAGTGGGTAGAAAAAGTTTCCCAACGTTTTGCCAAACATAATTTCGTTCATTTACTTTGTTGGGATGGGGACAAAGTAGATATTCAAAAGAAATGGAAAGTATTGCTAAGCGGAAATCGTCCCTTAATAATAGATCAAACTACCCATCAAATGGGACTAACTAGAGATTATTTAGTTATGGCAGAAACCTCTTTTAAATTCTCCGTGGAAAAGTCTTTTCCGTATCTATCTAATTTTCTTGTCAATGATGCCAAAATTTTCTTGGCTGGTTTTCTTAATTACACTCAGTATCCCTACACAAAACTGTACATTATCAAGCGAGCCGATCTAGAGAAAGCAGAAACAAAAAAAAATATTTTCTCTAACAATTTACCAACAGTAATCGCTCAAGAAGTAACCCTAGAGCCAGAATTTTCTCATTTTTTAGTCGATTACGATAATCCCGATGGCAAAATTACTCTCCACGCAGGTCATTTAGCAGCTTCAGATATTGGTGAAACCATTCGCGTTTTCGATCGCTCTGCTTTTGACGATCGCGATCGAGATAGAGAAGACAAATACGACGATCCAGAACTAAGCACTCGCTTACAAAAACTGGCAGGAAACCTGGTTGGGGCTATGGATGTCAATCGCTTAGGTTGTTGGGTAATTGATGGGGAAAGTGGCGAGCTAATTACTCACCATTTAGTAGATGACCCTCAATTAACTTGGTCTACTTCTTTTTATGTCTACAAAGACGATTGCCCCACCAAAAAATTTACCAATATTTATTGGAATAGTTGGGGTTGTTGGCCAGATACTTTAACAATTAGAACTGTAGAAGCTTACAAAGATTATCCCCATCGAAAAATACCACTCGATCGAGTTCTAGAACTGACATATAATGGCGTTCCTTCTAGTTTATGTCATCTCAAAATAGATAGAGAAGAGAAAGAAAAAAAAGAAAAGCTCGATTTAAATATTGTCGATAGCTATCAGTTTCCAAGAGGTTATTTAGGAACTTCCGCTCAATTTGTTCCTCG
>JBOFLQ010000294.1:0-5565 GCA_051657945.1 Xenococcaceae cyanobacterium
CGCGATCGCACCTTACATTCTTAAACTAACCTCAGCAAGCGTTTTGGGGAAAGGGCAATCGCGATCGCACATACTTGCAGACAACCAAAAACCCATGAATAATTAAGAGGTTTGTAAATTTAGTTTGCATATAACGACCTATGGCTGAAATAACCGATTTAACTTTTCAACAACTCGTAGATGCGGCGGGAAAACCATTTGTTACCTACGACCCCTACAAAGGCGATTTGCTAATTAGTGCCCAAGCGCTAACGGGAAAAACCTATGAAGGGCTTGGGATTACGGGGGTTTGCGAGGCGATGTATCAAATACTGCAAATCTGCGCGAATGCTCAAATAGCAGTTAACGAACAAGCGGAACCTGGCGAACAATTTACGGCCTTTCCTCCTCCTACTAGTGGTGGTTTCAATCCTACAACTGGAACCGTTCGAGTGACGCAAACCAGTTTATTCAACGTTCAGTTTGCCCCTAGCGGGGTAACTGGCATCGCCGCATAAAAGGAGGTAAATCATGCCGCGCAGAAGAGGCGAAAGAATTAAAGTTTACGTAGAATTAGCGGGCGCTCGAAAATACGGTTTTTCCACTCAAGAAGTCGTTCATAACGCTCATAAAGCTGCTTTGGGACAAACCTTGTTTGCAGGAGCGGCGGGGGTCTTTTTTGGGGCCAATGCTCCCAAGCCTGCCAAGGCTACTTTTAGCGAGGCGACGGGTAACGTTTCTAGTTATTGCTCGACTAATAAAATTGCCACGCTTAAAGCCACGCAAGGATGGTCGGTGTCGATTAAAAGTCGAACTCGCGGGGTAAAAACAGCGGGTAAAACTAAAACGGTTTATGTAGATATGCCTGGAGGCTGGCGTTATGCCTGGAATATTACATCGGCCGAGGCTGACTTAGCAGATGATTTAGGATTTGTCCTCGCTGGGGGGGCTGATGCCGATACCCTTATTTGGGGAGTAAACAATCCAAAACCTCCTAGAGCTTCTAGAGTCACGGCGGCTGGATCTCAATCGACTTTTGTCGCTCCTTCTCAGGCCAAGATGGATGCGGCCGCTGCCGCTGGTTGGACTATCTCCTCGCCACCTTACGCCGTTTTAGCTTAACCGATGAAAAAGCTCATTCTTCCTGGCGACCCGCTATTTGAGGAAACTTTAATGGCTCCTCGTCCCGATTGGAAGGAAGTAGCGGCCGCCGATAGCAATACTTATGCGTTCGTTGCCGAACCTGGAAGCGGGTTAATGCGTCCGGTGACGAGCGCCGAACTCGACGAATACTTAGAAGGAGGCGAATATCAAGAGCGGTTAATCGAAATAGGGGACGATGGCCTGGATTAGACTAGCTAGCATTGTGACAACCAGCGAATGGCAATATACTGCAACCTTTAAGGAAGATTTTGTTAAGATCTCCCACCAAGTTCAATTTCCTTTGCCTTATGGGTTTCGCGGTCTTATTGCCATCGCTAAATTTCCTCCTCCCGAACTGTATGGAATTAAGGTTTTATATCCTAAGTTAGAAGGGGAGATTTTCAACTTTCCCAGCATTGCACCCATCGCTACAAAAGACCGCAAATTAGCAGTACGGGGGCAAGTTCGCTATAAAACATCTATTCAATGGACGGTTAACGTCGATGTTTGGCGGTAATTTACTTTTCTTCTTTTTTTTCTATTGATAACTGACTAGCAACCAAAGGAGCGAGATTAGACAAGATCCAAAAGCTCATGTCTGCCATAGTCGGCGAATCATTGCGCAACGCGGGATAGGGAACGCCGATGGGTTCCTCTTCTCCTACATCAACTTTGAATTCTTTTAATTCGATGGGAGTTCCAAAAGCCGCCAACACTTCCATTAACATCGCTTGGCATTTGAGGTTAGAAACGTGCGACTGAGCGATGTTTTGTGAAAGTGCGCTCAGCATATATGCGATCTCTGCTCCCAAGCTTGCCATCCCTTCAAAAGAGGCAAAACTAGTTTTATCGGCATTGGGAAGTATTAATGCCCCTAAATCTTGCATTCCAAGCGCTTTATCGAAGTCATCCATGAGAATATGCAGTAATTGAGGTAGATTCTCTACTAGTACGTAACCGCCCTCTTGCATCTCGGTAGGCTGTCCCGTTTTTTGATCGACTTCAAATCTTCCCGATCGCACTTCGTAAGCTAACCCATCTTTGTCATGTTCGGGCAGTCCTCCCATTTGCCCGTCCTTGTCTCCTCCCTGATTTCTGCCCCATTGCCCGATACTCCATCCTGGGGGAATGGGTTCGCCTTGGGGGACAAATCGAGACTGGCGAATAGAACGCACCGACCCATCGGGATTAACGCTAATCCCCAATATCCTGGCAATGCGTTCGATATAGTAACCAAGATTGGCAGTTCTCGGCTGTCCTTTCTCGTCGAGGGCATATTTATAAGCATTAATCGCTTCGTGAATTTCTTTAATTCTGATACTATCGGGCATCTTTTTGCAGTTCTAATTTTTTACGAGCGTCAATAAACATTAAAACAACATTGCGCGGCAATGCTTCTCCTATTGAAATTAAAGCTTCTTCTAAATTTTCTTTGTACAATTCTGCTTGAAAAATTTTATAATAAGTCTTTTGATTTTCAAATGTAGGGTCGGTAAAATCATAAGCTTTGTCGGGATCTGTAAGACCTAATTGTTGATAAAGATTGGTTTGATATATTTTCCAAAAATCTAAAAAATTCCGAGTAATATTTCCCGTACCGCTAGCCAGAGGAAGCGAACGACCTACATAATTTCCTATTAAGCAAAGCGTATAATTTCCCCACAAATTAAAAAATACATCTGTCATTTTATTCGGCTCGTTAAATACAGGAGTGCTAAATATAGGCTTGCCTAAATCGGTATCAATTTCGATGTTAATTGTGTTGCCCCAGTGATTGTTATTGGCATAAATCAGGCTAGCGTAGAAATACCATTTAGGCAAAGCTGTATAAGAAATTTTCACTTCTTCTTGAACGGGGTCAAAAGGGATTGTTCCGATAGGAACTTCTTTTTTTATATATTCAAAGTAATCGTCAATCTCTTCAATAAGCTTGTCTAGATTTTTGTATAAAATTCCTTTATCGCTTTTCTCGATGGCTTGTTCTACTAAATCAACTTCTTCTCCTCCCGAAACCACAAGCGAACAAGCACAAACATATTCTTTAAACTTTAAAACGACATCATTTTTGCCTTCTTTTAGTTGAAACAGTTGATATCGCTTAATCGTTTCGCTTCCTCGTCCGTATATTTGAAATTCGAGCCAAGTTATAACAACGGATTGCGGTTGAGAAAGCGTACAAGAAAAAGATAACTTGTATTGAGTTTTTTTTAACTTATGTAAATAATCGAATTGAACGTCAAACTTATCAATTGGAAAAGTTATTTCAATTTTAGGTTCAAAAATAACTGAATTAAATCCACTAAAAAAAGGAAAACAATGTTTTTTTATAAGCTCAAACATTTTAGTGCTATAGCCTTCAGCCCAGGCGTAATTCCAAGGCGTAAAGCGATCGAAAAAGACGACGCATGGATTATCGTCACTAACACTTAAAGTAAGTGATTGTTCGGTTGATAAAGGTAAATATTCTCGCAATGAATGATAAAAGGGTTGATAAATTCGTAAGTTGCTGGGAATATACCAAAGCACGTCATAGGTTTGATAATCATCCCACGCATAAAGAAACGGCTTAATGTTTTGTTCGTAAGGAAGTAGCGGATCGACCTTATTATCAAACCAGGGAAGCGGAAACGGCATTTATACCCCCATTCCCCAAGCGAGGATAGCGTTAAAGATTTTATCGTCCTGTTGGGGTTGAGAAGGCGTTTCTTGTCCTTGTTCTTGCAATATTTCCTGAAGTTGATTTATGTCCCCTTCAAGAGCCTCTAAAGCCCCGTTGTAGCGATCGATGAAGTGCGAACCGTTTCCCGCCGTCTGCGCAGTAGGGGGAATGGGAGAGTCGTTTATTTGTGGGAAAGTTGGAATCTTGTATTCCTGATAGTCAGCCATATTAAAACTCGCTTCAAATACTTGCTACCTCTTTAAGATAGCGCTTTGTCTGTAACCCAAAAACGCAACTAACAGTTGCGTTTTTGTTGGTTGGTTATATCTACTTATTTATTTTTTTTTTTAATTAAAAAAAAAATAATAAAAAAGAGACTAGAAAATGCGCCCGCCCGCGAACTGACTAAAATGAGGTTGATTTTTTAGTCAACAGTACAAACGCATTATAAAAGGTGGGGTAATCGGGGTTTTAGTAATGCAAGGGTACTAGAGAAAGTTTAGTAATGTTAAAGAAGGGTAAAACGCTAAAACCTGCCCGATCGCGTTTTGACCAGCAAAGATCGGGCAGGTTTACTTATTTTTGGTTGAATGTTTCCTGGGATTAACGACAAAGCGTTACTAAAGATGAAGCTTCGATAAATCGGTCAAAGCATTAGGGTACTTTACAGACACTGCATCTATGCTCTGAGTCGAATATGCAAGCTAAATATTTTTGTTGCTTAAAGCGTCTAAAATATGCTACAAAAAGCAGAACGACCACCCGTTTTTCTGGCAAGAAAATGTGGTCGCTCTATCCAAACAAAAGGCGAAACAAAAACCGTTTCGTTCCCCGTTTCTGTTGACAGTATAGCTTTTTAATAGCTGTTAGTCAAACGGGTAATAGTTGGGTAGCTTGTTAGTAGCAAAACCCCTATTTGCTATGAGATAATTTTGTGCGTCTATTTCATCAAAAGCATTGATGTGACTCAATCCTACTCATCAATTACTAATAGAAATTAATTAAAAAATTGCTTGTTTTTTTTTTTTTTTGATGATATACATTAACAATAACAGTTAGCAAACAATAAAGTTTGCACTAGCGCATACATCGGCTAAGTCTTGGCAGTTGAGGATTGTACGCGAGTACAAAATTCTAATTTGCCTTATCAAAATTTTCTTTGAGGAAATCAAAATGATTTTTCAAGCTTCTCATTTGCATTGGAATGAGGTGCTAGGCGATCCGTATACGCGATCGCTCTCGCCCCTAATGCTGCAAGAGAAAGGATACAGCGTCGATAAGCTTTGCCGTACCGTCGATTCGACCGAAAAGAAGGCTTATCGAATTACCTACGATCGCGGCTACGTCTGCTCCTGGATGGCGAAAAAGGTGTTAAAAGCCTTGCATATCAAGAGCAAAGAAGATGCGATCGCCCTTATGGGGGAAGTGTGGGACTATTACGAGCGCTCTTGGAGCGGACAAAAAAACGATACGGAATGAGGGGTGCAAAATGGCTGTACGGCCAAATCATCGGCAAGAGTGGCTCGATAGTGGTGTTGACGAAACCATTATTGATTTGAACGTGCGATCGCTATCGAAAGAAACGCCCTACGAGTATCTGTTGTATGGGTTAGGCAACTCCGAAAGGCTCAACACAGGGCGATTGAAGAACTATTGGCTGAGAAAATATCAGCACGTCGAAGCTGGGGGATGGTGGTGCAACGGCATCGATTTGTTGACGGGACAAGGATCTCAGTGGGGTTGCTTCAAACCAGATTCGCCCAGGTTAGACAAACACGTTCGCA
>JBOFLQ010000295.1:0-61549 GCA_051657945.1 Xenococcaceae cyanobacterium
GGTCAAACGTTTTTTCTACCCGTGCAATCACATCTTGCAGGGTATGAGAAGGTAGTTCCTTGTATTCAGGAAACAGCTTTTTAGAATTAACTAAATCCCGTTTCTGAGAATAAAAGTTAGGACGGTCTTTTAACTCGCTTAAATGGCAGATGAGCGGACAAGCATCAATGTCACAGCGATTTTGCTCGTACCAGTTGAACCGTTCCGCTAACCGATAGTTGTATTGACGGCGTGCAAGCTCAAGCCATTGGTCAATTGTGGTTTGCTGCGTTGCGGTCAATCGTAATCGGTACTGGTAAGCGGTTCTCATATCAGCGCTATGTTTTTAAGCTACGCTTATTATAGCAAGTATGTTTGAAAGTGGCTATGAAGAACGACTTTGTTTCTAGCGGTAGAGCGGTATCTGACATGAAGGCACACCTGGTTTTGACGACCAAATATCGCCGCAAAGCCTTCACGGGTGAGATGTTGAAACGATTACATGAAATCCTGTCTGTTCTCTGCCAAAAATGGAATTGCAAACTGATTGAGTTCAACGGGGAAGAGGATCACATTCACTTGCTATTTCAGTACTATCCGCAAATGGACTTACCCAAATTTGTCAACAACATTAAATCTGTGTCCAGTCGCAGAATTAGAAGCGAGTTTGCGGATCACGTCAACAGTTTTTACGGGAAAGATGTGCTTTGGAATGAATCGTATTTCATTGCGTCTTGTGGAGGTGTTACCGTTTCTGTGCTGCGTCAGTACATCGAAAATCAGAACTCTCCCGACTAGCGGCATAAGAGATTTGCTCGTTTCCTCCGTCTCCCCGAACCGCGCATAATTGCATATGTCAGGGGAGCGTCGTCAACTCGCTCGCATTCTTCGTATAGGCTCACCCTCGATCGGGTAGAGCGCGGGGCTGCTGCCAGATTAGCTCAAAATTACTAGTGGAGATTTTTCGGCATAAGCACCCGCCACAGCATTAACCATATTCAAACCGCCAACGCTGTAAGTAACTACTGCCAAACCCAAACCACGAATGCGAGAATAGGCATCGGCGGCAAAACCCACGCAAGGTTCGTGAGTCATCACAATTGGCTCGATTTCGCTTTCTACTAAAGCATCGTATAGCGTCAAGGCAAAATCACCAGGAATACCAAAAGCGTGTTGTACGACCATTTTATGGAGAATATTGAAGATGTGTGGTGCTAATTGTGGCATTTGCTTTTTCTCCCTGGAAATCTACAGCTCGATCGAGCTGAGAGTTCTTTCTTTTATTGTGAATTGATTTTCTCGATCGAATACATTATTTTCGAGAATTTTTTGTTTATTTAATCTTTTAAAAGAGGGAATAGGGAACAGGCAACGGGCAACGGACATGGGGCAATGGGCAAAGGGTTCAGTTAAAAGTTAAAAGTCACGCATTCAAAAGTAAATACACTTACTTTTGAATGCGTGACTCTTGAATGAGTGACTCTTATCCCCTAACCCCTATTCCCTGTTCCCTGTTGCCTATTATACGGAGAGAGAGGGATTCGAACCCCCGTCACCCTTACAGGTGAAGCGCATTTCGAGTGCGCCGCATTCGACCACTCTGCCATCTCTCCAGAGTGTGCATTATGTATTGTACTAGAAACGCTTCATAATTGACAAAAAAGTTAAAAATTCGCAATTGCGAACTCCGAATTCGGAATAAAGTAGATATACCGAAAAATTCTGTAATTTATCCCATTTTGTTAACTCTCATCCTAATCTGGGGAATACTGCAAACGGGTGCAATACTTTATCCAAATAGTTAGAGTGTTTAGTAGAGGTAGGGCGATGACGGTTGCGGAAGATTTTAATTTTGAGGATTCACTAAAGGATGCTCTTCGTG
Organism: Xenococcaceae cyanobacterium; assembly: GCA_051657945.1. Classification (GTDB taxonomy): domain Bacteria; phylum Cyanobacteriota; class Cyanobacteriia; order Cyanobacteriales; family Xenococcaceae; genus CAZJTL01. Next base: position 1,862 of record JBOFLQ010000295.1, read on the forward strand.
AAGCTTTGAAAGAACGCGGTCATGTGAATATTTTAATCGCTGGGCGTACTGGTGTTGGTAAGAGTACGCTTATCAATGCAGTTTTCCAAGGAAATTTTGCAACTACTGGTCAAGGTCGTCCCGTCACTCAAAACACTAGAGAAATCAAAAAAGAAGGGATACCACTTTCCATTTTTGATACTCGTGGACTCGAAATGGCAGATTTCTCGGAAACATTAGGCGCTTTAAAGTCCCTTGTTGGTGAACGTGCGCGAAGTAGTAACTCAAATCAACATATTCATGTTGCTTGGATCTGTATAGCTGAAGATTTTCGACGTGTTGAACCAGCAGAAGAAGAACTTGTAAAAATGCTAGCAGACCATAATATACCTGTTATTGCTGTTATCACGAAAGCGAGATCTGATAAAGGGTTTCGCGCTATAGTTCTACAAATACTTCCGCTCTTAAGCAATGCTGTTCGAGTCCGAGCAGTTAAAGAGGAACTAGATGAAGGCATTGTTCTTCCTTCGATGGGTTTACGCGATCTTGTAGACTTAACAATGCAAGTTGTTCCAGAAGGGCTGAAGAGAGCCTTCACCGCAGCACAGAAAGTAGACATCGAATTAAAAAAAACACGATCTCACGCAATAGTAGCGGGAGCAGCAGCTAGTGCCGCAGGAATGGCAGCAGTACCAATTCCATTCTCTGATGCTGTTGCTATCGTACCAATTCAGGTTGGAATGCTTGCTGGTATCTCGACAACCTTTGGCTTATCAATCGATCGAAGTTTTCTCAGTACAATAGTTGGCAGCATTATTGCTGGAGCAGGTGGAACACTTGCAGGACGAACTATTGTGGCTAGTCTTCTCAAAATGATTCCTGGTGCTGGATCTGTGGTTGGTGGCACTATTGCAGCAGTTACGGCAGCAGCAATCACTACAGCATTGGGTGAAGCATACATTGCTGCGCTGGATATGTTGTTCGTTAACAATAATGGTGAACCTCCTACATCTGAAGAAGTCGCAGAGGCTTTCAAAAAGAAGTATTCACAGCTTGCCATTACAAAGTAGTGTCATCTGCCCAGTTTTCAGCAGGAGCATCCCACTTTTTTAAGGTCATCTTTAGATAACTTAAACTATTAGACTGGAGTAGGGGTTTGGCAATGCCAAACCCCGCCAGGCGATTATTGAGAATAGTGTAAGATCTTAGTTTAAATGGACTTAAATTTTGAGCCGTGGAATTAATTTCACGGCTGGAATTTATCAAAATTAAATTGAAAAATTTTCTTGTTCTCGATCGCCAAGTTTTTTAATTCCTTGTTTTGGTTGCCATTCAATTGCGCCGTCGCGATCGGTTAAATATAGTTTTATTTTTTGACGATCGATTTGTTCTAAAGTTTCACTGTCAATTCGATTAGATGAAGCGATCGCGATTTGTGGTTGAAGTAAATTTAAATAATCTTTTTCTAAATGATTTCCCGTCCACAAAAGTATTTGTGGTTTAGAGTTATTGAAATTATCAAGCGATTTCGTCTTGCGATCGCTTTGGGAATTTGGATCGAGTAGTAACCAAGTTTTAGCTTGAGTTTGAAATTGTAAACTAACTGGCTCTCGATCTATCAAACTTATTTGAGTTGAATTAACTAAAAATTTTTCACCGAGCGATAATTCTTGTATGTTTTGTTTGGGTAATTTTAAATCGATCGACTCTGTCTTTAAATTACTGACAAAATTATCGATCGCAAAATTATCTGCAATTAAATACCAACCACTGCTTAAATTATTAGTTGATGACAAAGCAACAGCGCGATCGATGCGATTAATTCCTTGTTTTGCTAAGAAAGGAATAACTGTATATTTTGCTGTTTCGGTTTCTCCACTATTAATTAAAATAACTTTTCCTTTATCTTGAATGACGACTACAGATTCATTTTTAGCTGCTAAAACAGTTACTCGAACTAGCGACAAACGAAAATATCCGATCGGAATGGTTACTAAAACAATTGCCAACAGACTAATTAACCACCAGCGATACTGACACCATTGATTGAGCCAAATCAGCATCATCAATCCATAAATTAAGATCGTTACACCAAGAGGAATTGTACCGATCGCTAAACCACTTCCTGGCAAATTGGTAAAAAACTCCACCAACCAGATTAATAAATTAATTGGATAATAAAGTAACCAAGCGATCGCGCTACCACATACAGGTACAAATATAGCTGTCGTCGCGCTAAGCATTCCTCCCAAACTAATTATTGAAATCAACGGCGTGACGATAACATTGACAGGAATACTGTAGGTGGCAAGAGTATTAAATACATAAATTAATAGAGGCAAAGTCCAAACTGAAGCAGCGATCGGTACTGCCATTAAAGACGCGATCGCGCTTGGCATCCAATCCAATTTCTTTTGTAGGGCAGATGCAGTAATTACTAATCCTAATGTTGCCAAAAAACTGAGTTGAAAACTTAAATCCCAGATCCACAAAGGATTAAAAAGTAACAAAATAACGGCAGATAATAATAAAGAACTTAAAGGCTTAATTTTTCTTTCCATTACTATCCCAATTAATGCGCCAACTCCCATTAATCCCGCTCTTAAAATAGATGGTTGAATGCCAGTCAAACCAATATAAATAAATAAAATACTCAAACCAAATACTAACTGTATTCCTTTAGAAAAACGTTTTGTTATGGCGATCGCTACTCCCAAAAGCAAGGAAACTTGAAACCCAGACGCAGCAAAAACATGAGCTAAGCCAGCCCTAGTAAAGCGATCGCGAAGATCGTATGGTATATCTACTGCCTTCGCACCCAAAACCATCGAACTAAGTAGCGCACCAACGCGATCGCCCAAACCAATTTTCTGTGCGTTAACAATTCTTTTTTGCAATTTCCACAGTGCAAATAAAGGTTCGCTACCTTTTGCAAAAGAAATTTTCTTTCCCTTTATCCCAGCAAAAATACCTTGACGGGCGAGATAAGCTTTAAAATCAAAAGCACCAGGATTTAAGCCAGGCTGCGGCTGATATAACTTACCCGTGACATAAACTCGGCGATCGGGATACAAACCAACTTTTCCTTCTTCAGGTAAAGTTACGTATACAGTACCAGTAACTTTTTGAAAGCCAGAATTCGTAAATTTTTTTTTCTGATGTACGCTAACTTGTTCTGCTTGCAATAAAAATTGTATTTTCTGAGTGCGATTTAATCTCGGTCGATCGATAATTTTGCCTCGAACTGTTACAGATAAATCGCTGACATTTTCATTTTGACTGACTAACTGACTGATATCGCTAACGCTTGGATGAGGTACGCGCAATTGAAAATAAATAACTGCCAAAACTGCGATCGCCCCCGCAATTAGCCATAGTTTTAAACCTTTTCCCACATACAAAAAACGCGGTACAAATATTGCCGCGATTGTTGTTAAACCAATTAATCCTGTAACTGCAATTAATATCTGTCTCCCAGAGGGTTCGGTACTAGAGAAAGCAAAAACTCCTGTAGACAACAAACCAATTACATACGACAAACACAAAATTACTGCACTAAAAAAATTCATTGGTTACTTTGTGGTGTATTGCTTTTATTTGGCAATAGCAAAAAGAAAACACCACGATAACCCGATCGTAACTACTTGTCAGCGTTAGTTAATTAAACTCGTTCTGTTTTAAAACCTAAAAGCATTACTTTATTGGGTCAGCTACTTCTTTTAATTGTTGAACTATTTGCTGATTTTTATGGCTTCTGCTTCCATATTTTATGTCTAAATATTTATGAACAGTTCTACTTCTCTTCTGCCCTCTGATATTAGATCGCTTTTGTTTGGGCATCATCTGAATAAGCAACCTGTTGTTAGTGAGTTGTTATTCAATCGTGTCCCAAAATCTAAGTTTTGCCTCATCGATGCAACCTCTCAGTATTGGCAATGTTATTAGTGCTGGTTTGAGAATTTATCGCGATCGCTTTCAATTATATTACGGTTTAGCATTGAAAGCTTTTTTATGGGCGTTCGTTCCTATTTATGGTTGGGCTAATTGTGTATCTTTGTTGGCTTTAATTTCTCATTTGGCATTTTGTGAGGCGATCGAACGTCCTGAAGCGATCGGCGATGCACGCCCTCAAATTGAGTCAAAAAAATGGGATTTTTTAGGAGTATTATTTTTAATAATTTTAGCGATCGCTAGCTTATTATTTATCTCAATCGCTATTGCATTTGTTTTAGCAATTTTCCTAAAAAATACACTTATCGATCATTTTTTAGTTTTATTCTTATTTACGCTGGTAAATTTGCTAGTTTTTATATTTTGCTTCCTGCGAATAATTTCTTATTTGTTTTTAACGCAATCGATTATTTTATTTGAAAAGAATAGTAACTTATTTTCGGCAATTCGTAAAAGCTGGAATTCAACCAACATATTTATTTCCAAAATTCAAGGTATAGTTTTAGCTTATTTTTTCCTGTCGCTGCCAAGTTTTCTAACTATTTATCTAATTTATGGCGCAATTCAACTACTCGGTACTTTTGGACTTATCGATGTTAATAATTTACCAATAATATCTTTGCTAATCTTATTGCCAATTACTCTGACCACCTTGGCTCTTATCTTGCCTTTTTGGCAAATCCTTCAAGCAATTACTTATTACGATTTACAAGTTCGTTTCCGAGAATTAAACCTAAAAAATTAAATGATAAATTAACTAGACAAAACGTTACCAATTGCCATTCTTGCCAACCAAAAAGGAATCAAACAAGCCAAAATTAACCAATCAAAAAAACGCAAACGTAAATTATGCCATTCGACGCGATGGCGATCGGGACTGGTAAAACCGCGTATATCCATCGCTGTAGCAATTTGTTCGGCACGCGTCAACAAATTATCTAGTAATTTTTCTGCTACTAGCAACCAAATTTGTAAGCTTCCTCTCACGCCCAATTGTTTCCAATCGATCGCCCTGGTGCGGATCGATCGCGCCAAATTTTGAATTTCTTCTAACACTAAAGGAATAAAGCGCAAAGATAGAGTCAAAGTCAGAATAATTTCTGTAACTGGCACTTTAAAACGACGTAAAGGTTGCATCAAATCTTCTAAACCTGCGGTTATTTCTTCTGGTGCAGTGGTAAGTAAATATAAATTTGTACTATGAATTAAAATAAATAACAGAGTACTGACGCGAACGGCAATATCGAGAGATCGACGAGTAACTGTAAATCTTCCTTGTCCAAAAACAATGTAGTTATAGTCAGTTGGTTGCGGTAAATTTAAATCGCTGGCGGGAAGTCGGGGTTGATGGATTAACCCCAAACCATCGGGAACAAAAATAGTAACTAAAAAAACAAGAATAGCCAAACTCAGCAACCAACCAATCTGCTGTTGCCAAACCCTCAAAGGAATTGCCCCTGAGAGAGTTAGTAAGATTAACAACAAAACTATTCCCAAACGCCAATAAGGATTTGCCAACAAAGGTGCAGCCAAAAAAGTCATCAACCAGGCTAGTTTGACTCTAGGATCGATTCTGTGCATCCAAGTAACTGGCTTTTCTAAATATAATCCTATCGGGAGCGATCTTAATAAATCCATAAAATCAGCGATCGGGTTTTGTATAAAGTCTTAGGGTTTAAATTATAAGTCAAAAGTCTTAAGGTATGGCGTTGGCATGATGCTTTTTGATTCGTTTCGACACAGTAAATTCACCGATCGAGATAGATAAAAAACTATTTTTGTTTTTTTTTAATCTTTTCTTTACTAAAAACTAGCAAAGTTACATCAAAACTTTAACCGATCGATAAATACTTAATTTAAATTGAGTAAGTAAGCTAAACACTTAAATTAAGTTTTAATGATTCTTTAAGTAGATCGGCTTAATTTTTACTAATTGAAGATTGAATTCCGATCGTATTTATTTACTACAAATACGCTATTTTGCTGAATAATCATCTAAGTTGTTGCCTTATAATTTGAATTTAGTCATTAACAACTATTTTCAAAAAAGATAAACATCGTCTAAATTTTTAATTAATATTTTAAAATGATTCGTATTATATTGATAGACGACCAAAAAATAATTAGAGAAGGCTTAAAAGTAGTTTTAAAAGAAGAAACAGACATAGAAATTATTGCAACTGCCGATAATGGCAAAGATGCAGTCAAACTCGTTGACGAACTAAGACCTGACGTAGCGCTTATCGATATGGAAATGCCAGGAATTAATGGGTCGATCGCAACTAGATTCATTACTAAGCATTTTAGCGAAACTAAAGTCTTAATTTTAAGCAGTCACGATAGCGAAGAATACGTTACCAAAGCTTTTCGTGCGGGAGCTAAAGGCTACTTACTCAAGAATACACCCGCAACGGAATTAGGACATGCAATTCGATCGATTCATCGCGGTTATTCACAAATTGGACCGGGATTATTTGAAAAAATCATGCCCAACGTCTCAGACGATCGAGAAGAATTCACCATAGATTTATTGACACAAGTAACAGCATCTGGTTTGAGTGTAGAAAAAGAAAATTTTTCACTCCCCATTTCGACCGATCGCTATCCAGGTAAAATAGTTGCTCAAGGCGATCGGCAAGCAGAATTAACAAGTATAACAACAGCAACCACTCAAGAAATGAGTTGGAGAAAAGTTGTGGGAGTATTGTTAGTCGCGATAGGACTGACAACAGGTATTTACTCGCTGCGCCAGCGTCTGAGAGAACCGGTAACATCTTTATCTCAATCAGAACAAACTAGCGCGATCGCCACTACAGAATTTACAGGGAAAATTAAATCGGCAAAAACAGCAAAAATAACCGCAAACAATCCCGGCATCGTGCGAGATATCTATGTCAAGCTTGGCGATCGCGTTGAAATCGGACAACCTTTGCTAGCGCTAAAAAATCTCGATGCCGAACGAGAACTAAAACAAGCCGAACAACAGCAAAGAAGCGCCAACGAGCAAAAACAGCAATTAATTCAACAACAGCAGCAAACAAGTCAGCAAATTGGCGACCTACAACAAAAAATAACGGATTTCAGTCAAGAATTATCGCCCCTGCGCGATCGCATAGCTACCGCCGATTTACGTCTATCTTTAGTGCAAAATCGTTCCGATCGAGATTCTGTGCCTCAAAAACTTGAAGCGATCGAGCGAACCAAAGCAATCTATAACAATGCCGTATCTAGTTACAAACGCATTGAAAAACTGCAAACTCAAGGCGTACTTTCTCAATCTAAAGTCGAAGAAGCCAAGGCGGCGATCGAAATAGCACAAGCCGATTTAAACATTGCCAGAGCAGATTTAAATAGTGCCAAAAACGATACAGCCAAAAAAAGAGACTTAGAATCAGCACAAACAGAAAAATCACAACTGCAACTACAGTTATCACTCAAACAAAAACAGGAGGAAATCAAACAACTACAACAACAATTAAACCAAGCTCGTCTGAATTATCGCCAAATAACAGAAAGATTGAACTTGCTCGATCGCCAATCTTTACAGCTTGCCAAAAACCAAACTCCCCAATTAGAAAAAATAATTAAAGCGACTAGTGCGGGAGTTGTCACCGAATTACCACACGCGATCGGCACGCAAATTTACACAGACAACACCTTAACAGTAATAACAGAAATCAAACAGCTAAAAGCAGAAGTAGCGGTTAACGCGCGTCTGATTAATGCTTTGCCGCTCGATCGCCAAGCCACGCTCAAAGTCTTAACAGCAGCAGGTTCTCAACAATTTACAGGTAAGATTGTCACCATCAATCCCATACCTTTAGAAAATTTAAGCCATACTGTGGAAGTGCAGTTTAACAACCCGACTAACTTATTACTAGTCGGTCAACCAGTAGCAGTTAATTTTTTGAAGGAGTAGTACATGGCACGAATATCTGTATTACTTGCCACTGAAGGAACTTATCCCTTTGCAAAAGGAGGTGTTAGTACTTGGTGTCACGTACTGACTCAGCAACTGCCAGAGATAGACTTTAAAATTTTAGCGATCGCGGCAAATCCTTACTTAGATAATAAATATAATTTAGCTGCCAATGTCAAACAATTAATAAAAATACCTTTGTGGGGAACAGACGATCCCGTCGAATTTACTTGGCGCGATCCTTTTTCCGAAGCAATTAAGTGTAAATTAGCAACGACCGATAATATTATTGCGGGAAAATTTATTCCTCTGTTCGATCGCTTTTTAGATGGGGTATTGTCTGAACATACAGATATCGATCGCTTGGGAAAACTTCTTTTAGCAGTACACGAATATTTTTTAGGTTTTGATTACCACAAAACCATGACGAGCGATCGCGTCTGGGTTTGCTTTGTGCATATAATGCAAAAGCGAATGAAATTTGACGAAGTAACTCTAGACGAAACAGTTGAAGCGATGCGTTTGTTGTATCGTTTTTTGATTTCCATACACGTACCCGTACCCGAAACCGATCTCACTCATTCTTCCGCCGCCGCTTTTTGCGGTTTACCCTGCGTTATCGCCAAAATAAGACGCGGCACGCCGTATCTGTTGACCGAACACGGTATTAATATTCGCGAACAATATCTCAACTTAAATAAAACGATCGCCTCGTCATTCGTGCGTCAGTTCTTGTTTAAACTGATGGGATCGGTAGTTAAACTAAATTATCATTTTGCCGATCGCATCTCGCCTGTATGCGAATATAATGCTCGTTGGGAACGTTGGTGGGGTGTTCCGCCTGAAAAAATTAAAGTCATTTACAACGGTGCCGATCCAGAAATATTTCGTCCCGCGCCTCCTACTAAAAAAGAACGACCTCTAATTGTCAATGTCGGTTTGATTTTTCCCCTCAAAGGACAGTTAGATTTAATTGCAGCCGCAGCGATCGTCAGAGAAAAAATTCCCGATGTCGAGTTTCGTTTTTACGGTAAAGCTTCTGACGAAGAATATTTCGATCGCTGTCAGCAATTGGTAAAGCAACACAATTTAGAAAATACAATTAATTTTGCTGGTTTTACTAGCGAACCTTGGCGCGTTTACAGTGAAGCCGATGTCGTCGCCATGTCAAGTATTTCTGAGGGTTTTCCCTTTGCCGTCATCGAAGCGATGTTAGCTGGTGCGACTTTAGTTTGTACTGATGTTGGCGGAGTTAGAGAAGCGATCGCCGATACAGGATTAATGGTAAGGGCAAGTCGTCCTCAAGAAATGGCTCAAGCAATTTTAAAATTATTACAAATGTCACCCGAAGAGCGATCGCACTACGGCAAACTTGCTCTAGAAAGATCTTTAAAACTATTTACGCAAAAAACCTTTTTAGACGAACATTTACAAACTTACCAAGAACTTTTACAAAAAAAACAATCGAGCGCTTTGTCGCTCGATTCGTTCGATCTAAATTCGATCGCTTTCGATCGGAAATAACCATCGGCTATTTAGTATTCAAACAGTTGTTAATTATTTGCTGTTTCCTTTTTAATCTAATTATCTGGGTCTTTTAAAGTCAATTCAACTTCTTGTGTGTTTCGATCGAACTTAGTTGATGTTTCCAATTTTTCTACCGATTGATTTGTCAGAATGAATTTTTGTTCTGTTTGACTAACAATGTCTTTGACTAAACGTTCGCTAAATCCAGCGACAAAAGTAATGGCGACAAAAGATAGCCATCGAAGATCTTGTCTTTTTAGATCGTTGGTATGACCCAAAGAAATCGGCAAAATTTGAGAACCGATCGCTGCAAATACTAAAACGCCGAATCCTCCTCCCACGATCGGCTTAACAATACTAATAATCAAAGGCAGAATCGAGTCTTCATACTTTTCATTGTCATCTTTATATTCATCGAGTCGAGTCAAAATACTGAGAATACTTCCAGTTGCCCCTGAAATAATCGATAAAATTAAAAGATTACTGAGATCGATAAAATCCTGCTTGTACATAGTAGGAGTATCATTGTTTCTCTCTTCTATTGAATCGTGAAGGATTCCTTGCTCGACTAAAGTAGCTGTCGCACCTATTAAAGCAGCATGAACTTGAGTCGGTATGAACACATAAAGAGGAAGGGCAATAATTAATCCCGCTAAAATTTTAGTAGGGACAGCAGCAGAATATAAAAAATTTTCATAGCAATTGATAAAAAAAGCTTTCCGAGAATTTTCCAATTTTCGGATAGCAAATTCAGCATCTTGTCTTAATTTTTTAGCTAGAAGTAAATTCCCTCCTTCTTTAATAGCTTCGATCGCTATCTTCAGATTGAGAATTAAAACTTTTACTTCCGCTTCCAGGTCTTTTTTTTGAGTGATATCTTTTTGATTAGCTAACTTACTCGCTTTTCGCAAAACTGATAAAAGCTTAGACAATTCTTTTTGAATTTTGTCTTCAAATTGCTTTTGGGAAGAAATGACTAAAGCTTGAATTTCTAACACTAAAGAGTTAATTTGTCGATCGATCGGATTGATATCTATATTTTCGATATATTTTTGCTCTTTATCCAAGCTAGGTCGATCCGATCCAGCTTTTTGCCCATTTAATTGACCGTTATTTGCTGTCATTTTTTTAACTCTTTAGCGAACTGATAATTTTAGCTAGATTTAACCAGGAATAATTTTAAGCGCTTTGTTATAGTAATTGATACGGTCTTGAAGTCCATTAAATCCTCCATTGACTCGTCTAGTAACTTGTTCTACGCTTGCACCTTTATCGCATAAAGTATTCATCTTATTGTTATGCCACCAAAATCCTGCACTGGAGAAAGGGTATGTCTTGCTAACATAATCAACGCCTTCCATAACTCTAGAATCTTTGATAAAATTGGCGAAAGCTTGATAGTTAGAGCGTCCTGTGAGTTGAATTACTCCAGCGCCTTTGTATTTTGGGCCGTCACCTGGATGAATATTTCCTAAGTCTTTTCTACCTTGGTAGGCACGACCGTCAGCTAACTCTTTAAGCCATTTTAAACCGCCGCTTTCATGGGCTGTCTGGCTTAAAAAATGACGCATTCTAGGGGGAGTATTAATCTGAAATTGATTCAGACAGTTATTTAAGTCTTTTAATTGACAATCACTAACCGCCCTACCATATATTCCTTGGGCTTGACATGGAGAGATTAACTGTTTGCCTCCAGATAACGGCTTTACTCCAGGTAGCTCTTTTAATTCCAGCAAAAGTTTAGCCGATCCAGAACCCAATCGATCGGGCTCGCCTTGGTGAGTTAGCTGTTTAAACTCTGCCAAAGCTTTCTTGGTATTCATCCCATAAATACCATCTACACCGTTTGAAGGTAAAAGTCCCAAGATTTGAAGATGACTTTGAATTTCACGACAAAGTTCTGAATCTTCTTTTAAAAATTCGACAGGTTTGACAATATTTTGTTGGATAATATCTTGTAATTTCATCAGCTTTACTACTCCAAATTCAAAAATTTGTAAGTTTAAATTTACAAACGAAAAAGTTTTCTTTGTTTATCGATCGATTAGAAACAAAGAATTAATTGGTATGACAGTCAAATTATTTAATGACACCACAGCCGCGATCGGCAAAGAAAAGAGAAAAACAAATAATTTTGACTTACTGATTTAAATCTGTTCACTTTCTTCTTTATAACTTTAAAAATTTTAAAAAGTATTAGATAAATTACCTATTTTTAATTTTTGATTCGATCGAACTATGAAGCAAAATTAATTCAATTTACTTAAACAAATAGTTTTGTTAAGAAAAAAACTCTGGATTTGTAAATTAATTAAACATAATTATCTCAAAAACACTTACAAATCATCGCTCTAAACAATTCAGTAAATTTACTATTAGTAAAACTGCTAAAGGCATTATGAAAAACATAAAGCTAGAGTTAATTTGTTGACACAATCAAATGAAATTTAAAAAAGGAGCGATTACTATGCCAATAACAGAAGCAATGAAAATTGATGTAAATCAAACTGTAGATCAGATCCAAAGTTTTGTAACATACGATCGAAAATATGTTATTGAAGTAGCTAACAAAACTAAATATACGCTCGAGCGTGTAGGTGTTTATAATGATTCAGATAATTGGCCTCTTGATGATATTTCTTCCACAGAACTAAGAGTAGGAAAATTTGACAATTCTTTTTCTTTTGGAGTTAACTATCAAATTAAAGGTGGATCGGGGTTTATACAATTAGCAGCTTCATGGCCTAAAATTGGCTACAGAAAAATTGCTGTCGGTAATATCAATCAAGGTGGCAACGATCCAGCTGAAAAAGTTTGGGATGATATGGATGACTCATCTGATAAATCTTGCTCTAATACTTCTGTTAGAGTCCGTGCTTTCATGAAAGAAGAAGGCAAGTCAATTTTATGGTTTTATGAACTGACAGAATACTAATTCTGGCTTCTTGCTTTCTCCATAATGGGGAAAGCAAAATTTTGTCGAACGACACAAGTTTCTTCTCATACAAAAATTGCATGAAAAACAAAATAGTTGTCTTAAGTGATATTCATATTGGTACAAATACCCCCACTGTTTGGTACCAAAAAGACATTCACCAACCTTACTTATTGAACGTTCTTGATTGGACAATTAAGAATGCTGAATCAATTCAAGAATTAATTTTTTTAGGTGACGTAGTTGATTTTTGGACTTATCCACCAAACCAAGAACCACCTAGCTTTGATGACATAATCAATGCCAACCTGGATCTTTTTGGCTCCGAAGGCAAACTCAGTCAAGTTTTAACGGCTCTTCAAGGAAATGTAACCTATGTTCGTGGTAATCACGACATTACTATTACTCAGGAAGATTTAGCCAAGATCCAAAACCCCCAAGGCTACAAAATAAAATTCTCTGGGGATATTTACTATCCCATTGCCGACAGCAAAAAAATTGTTTGTACTCACGGGCATTTATATACAATGTTTAATGCCCCATATGAAAGTTCAAACAATCCAATAGCACCATTACCTTTAGGTCAATTTATTACCCGTGCCGTTGCCTTTATGCGACAGCAGAAACTCCAGCCAGGTCAAACTGTCGCCGATTTAAAGGACTCAGGAGAGCCAGGTTATGACTCTATGGTAAATGGGTTGTTAAAAAGCATTTTAGATGTAATTCGAGATAAAATATCGACTGGAGACAATCAACAGGCGCGGGATACACTCTCATCCTTGGCTAAAACTATTCTTCAGACTACTGCTAATGCGACTGGCATTAGTCAGACACAACCTATTAAACTAGCAGGTGGCAAAGAAACTACCTTCCAGGAAGCTGAAAAAATTTACGAAAACTTGTTTTCAGAATGGAGTGCAAAAAATAACTCTGAATTAACTGCGTATAAATCAGTTATGGCTGATATGAACGGTAGTTATATGGGGTGGTTTGCTCAAAAACTTGCTTTTGAAGTTGGTGCTGAACTTGTAGTTATGGGACATACTCATACTCCTATTTCTGGACTGCAGGATTCTTTAGTCAATTACATCAATACTGGATTTAGTTGTCCTGCAAAACCAGATATTGGCAAAAAACACCCTAGCTTTGTCTTAATTGATATTAACGATTGTCATGCAGACGTTCTTCAAGTGGTTAATAATGAAGGCACATACAGTATTGAACCATGTTATGCAGCAAAGGCTAAAGTTTCAGATGGAAACATTTCTGCGGGTGATTACTCCTCTTATGTAATTATTGATAATAGTAACGGCAAGTCCGATCTCAACCTCAAGGATTACGGAGAAGAATCAGGAATTTATGTAGTTGTCCCCCCCCAGAAAATCGCTCGTGGTGAAATAGTCAAATTTTGGTTGCAGGATAAGCCCGGAATTTGTGGTTCAGATGGATGGGCAAAATATTCCTGTCAAGGCAGTGAAATAAACTTAACTTATAAGTGTCCAACAGTTACCAGTTTGCTGAGTTTTTCTTCAATGAACAATAACTGCTCTGGTGCCAATTTTTATACTAAGAGTGCTGGTAACGATTGGAGCGAACTTAACAAAGTTACAACATCAGGACATCCATTTTGCGTGAAGTTTGTCTTGTAAGACTTCTCAGCGTCTTTATTACCTTACTTTCTTATTTCCCTATCTTTCAAAATCGTTAAGCGATCGAGCTTTGAAACAGCCATGCCTTCTAGATAGGGAATAGGAAAGCAAGAATGTCTTTATTAATTAGTGAAGTTGCGTTCTTATTCCCTATTCTCTAATTCAATAATCCATCGATCGAGCTAAATTTTCAAACTTAGTTAATTCTGGTTTAAATAATAATTTAACTGTTCCCGTTGGGCCGTTACGATGTTTGACTATAATTACTTCAGCAATATTGCGATCGGGCGAATCTGGATTGTAATAACTATCGCGATACAACATAATAATTAAATCCGCGTCTTGCTCGATCGAATTATGCAATACAAAATTGTTACCAATAAAATTATGAAATTTAGGAACAGTTAGATCGTAAACTTCTGTCTCTCCATCAGCTTCAATAGAAATAATTTCATCCCAGTAAATATCACTGTTAGCCAAGCGGTATATTTCCTCAGATTTGACTGCAACAGCTAGTGAAGTCGCTCGTTCTCGACTTAAATTATTCTTGCAAAAAGATGGACTTGGTAAGTATCTAGGTAACGCCAAACGATCGCCACCTTTTAGTTCATCTAAACGCTTCCAGCCATTGATGGACAAAAATTTATGATTGCCAGTTGCTCGAATACTGCGTCCGAGTCTAGTTATCATTTTATAAACTGGTTTTATGCCAGTGGAAAAGGCATTACTAACAATTCCTTTTTCTAATTGCATTGTTGCTTCATTCAGCGACCAAACAGTAAAACCCGATTTTCCTACTAAATCTCGTATAGGTACTTCTGTCCCAGTATCTGCCAATGTAATTAAAGTTTCTCCACTCAAGCAACCCGATTCCCTCAAATCTGACATCATCGGACGCTTGTTCGTTCTTTGTTCGACACCGCGACTTAACTGAGAAAGAGCGATAATTGGTACGTTAAATTCTCTCGCCAAACCTTTGAGAGAACGCGTAATTTTTGATAATTCTTGAACGCGGTTATCGCTACCACCTTCCATTAATTGTAAATAATCTAATAAAACTAACCCCATCTGAGTTTTGTGTTGAGATTGAAGGCGGCGCAACTGCGATCGCATTTGCATTACTGACAAGCTAGCCGTATCATCGATAAAAATGGGCAGTTCGGAAAGATGGGCGACAGCACCTACTAAAGGTTCGTATTCATTTTGAGAAAATCTCCCCGATCGCAAACGATTGCTCTCAATTTTTGCTTCGCCAGCTAATAATCTTTGTGCCAATTGTTCCTTTGACATTTCCAGACTAAAAATAGCAACTGGATAGCGATGTTCTTGGGCGATATTACAAGCAATATTGAGAGCGAAACTAGTTTTACCCATTGAAGGACGACCAGCGACTATAATCAAGTCAGAACGCCCAAAACCGCTCGTCATAGCATCCAAGTCATAAAAACCGCAGGGAATGCCAGGAAGTGCTGTATCTTGATGTAGGTTTTCAATTTCATTAAATGCTAATATTAGCGTCTCGCTCAGGGGTACTAAACCTTGTTGCGGTTTTTCTTGAGTGAGGCGAAAAATTTTCTGTTCCGATTCATCCAGGACAGTTTCTAATTCTTCTGCTGTCTCGTAACCGAGTTCGACAATTTCGTGTCCCGCCCCAATTAACTGACGACGTATATATTTATCTAAAATTAACTTGGCATAGCGATCGATATTCGCTGCCGAAACGGTACGATTGAGTAACCCAGCAAGTTTGGTAGTGCCTCCCACTTTTTCTAATCCACCGCGATCGTCCAGCCAAACAGTTACAGCCATCAAGTCGGTTGGTTTTCCTTGGGCGTGCATCGTCAAAGCTGCTCGATAGATTTCTTGATGCGCCTTAATGTAAAAAGCTTCGGGAATGAGAATATCTACTATTTGTCCCATCGCTTCTGGATCTAGTAAAATGCCTCCAAGAAGTGCTTCTTCAACGTCAATATTTTGTGGAGGAAGAGAGTTACCAGAAAAAAATTCAGGATTGAAAGA
Source organism: Xenococcaceae cyanobacterium (assembly GCA_051657945.1). GTDB lineage: Bacteria > Cyanobacteriota > Cyanobacteriia > Cyanobacteriales > Xenococcaceae > CAZJTL01. The sequence goes on from JBOFLQ010000295.1 coordinate 17,841, forward strand.
TGTCATCTAAAAAACCTTCGGAAGTGCGAAAACCGTACCGATTATTTTAGTATTTATGTATTAAACCATTTTCAGAAGAAAAATTTTACAAATTGCAAATGTAAATCGATCGAACTGTTTTTTGTGTGATATTTTTCTTAATAGAGAGAAATGTGTCAGTAAAAATATTTCGCTAACACGTCTAATAGGTGTGAGTTATCTTGGCAAAGCAAGCATAGGACATTTATAAGTTATTAGTTAAGCTTGCTCAAATTGAAAATAATGTTGAAGGCGCAGCAGAGTTTTTAGGTGAGGGTGCGAAAATTTGAAAAGAGGCGAGATCTCTAGCCAAACATAAAATCCCTACTTTTTAAAAGTTTTATAACACTAGTGCGACCTTATAAAATTCAAAAAATCGATCTGAGTAATGATTACCCCTGTCCTTGTAGACGGCGCGGTCGTTTGCAGCCGATCGTACTGACAGAAGCATTCGGCTGCGATCGCTGTCAGCAAATCTTCGTACTCAAAGAAAACAGTCAAGTCATCGAGCAATTATCGTCTATCTATCACAAAAAAGCTTGGCGTTGGACGGGCGGTCGTTGGACGAACGTGTCGGCAAATTGGACAAAAAACTTTCTTTCGACAATGTGGGCGATCGTGTTGATGCTACCAATTATTACGATCGTGGCATTTCCATTTGCACTACGACTGTCTTCAAGCCAAAATATAGTTCTTTGGGCAATGATACTATTGCTGCTGATAGTTTTACCAGCATTCATGGTCTGGTTGGCGTATCGGCATTAATTAAAGTGTGGAAATGGAAATTGACAGTGCATCCAATCCAATTCTCGAATCCGTTCAGCGTGCTTACAATGCTTTTTTGGAAATGAAAAGCACCCCAAGTGCAGTTCGTTCTCAGGCAGTAGCTGCGATCGCCAAAGGGTTGGAAAATTCCTTTAACGAAATTTTAGAAGCCAACACTCTCGATTTAGAAATGAGTCGCGAAATGGCAGTACCAGAATTAATGGTCGATTGGTTGAAATTAACTCCAGAAAGGCTAGAAACCACAGTCAATGTCTTAAGAAGATTGGCACGATTGTCCGACCCGATCGGCAAATTAAGACACACTCCCTATCAATTAGAACCATCGCAAACCTATTGTCAATTGATGCCATTAGGAACGGTCGCGTTTGTTTACGAAGCTTTTTCCGATTTAGCGGCGATCGCGGCAGGAATGTGTTTAAAAACTGGTAATAGCATCATTTTGCGCGGTGATAGTACGGCAAGTAATTCTAATAATGTCATTGCCAGAGTCATGCAAAATGCCATTGAAGAATTCGAAGAACTGCCCATAGGTTGTTTGCAAGCAATTTCCTCAGATTTGGGGTCTTCTGTGCGAGATTTACTGGTGTGCGATCGCTATATTAATTTAGTTATTCCCTACGGTCGTCCTAGTCTAGTCAAACAAGTAGCAGAACAAGCAACCTCTCCAGTATTGAGAACGGCGATCGGCAATTGTTATATGTACTGGACTTTTAGTGGCGACCTCGAATTAGCGCGCTGGATGATTCTCGATAGTCACGATAGCGAACCCGATCCCGTCAATGCGATCGAAAAAGTTTTAATCGATATCAATAAAAAACCAGCTTTTTTAACCAGACTGTTCAATAGCCTCAAAGAAAATGGTTTCCAACTTCGAGGAGATCGAGGATTGAGCGAAGAATTTCCCGAATATCTCAAACCAGTAAATGAGGCGGAATGGTACAAACCTTATCTCGACAAAACAATTGCTTTTAAAGTTGTCAACAATTTGTCCGAAGCGATCGCCACGATGAATAAATACAGTAGTTCTCATGCCAACTGTATAGTAACCGAATCATATGAAGAAAGTCGTCAATTCACACAACACGTAGATAGCGCACTCGTTTACGTTAATGCTTCGCCAAAATTTTCTCGCAAACCCAATCGAGGCGAATCTGTGTTTCTCGGCATTTCCAATCAAAAAGGAAATCGACGCGGTTTAATTGGTTTAGAAAGTCTAACCACGCTCAAACAGGTGGTACAAGGGGAAGGAATCTTATAAAAGTGCTGAGGGAAAAGTAAACTTTACGACTGAGACTAGTGACGACTCCCAACACCAAACTCTAGGATCGTCTGAACGACGACATCGCGCTATGGTGTTGCCTTCTAGACCTCGCAATCTAGAGTTCCTACCCTACGCCACTTGTCTAAAACACGTTAGTCCAAACGACAAAATGTCTCCTACCGTTGGTTTCCCGACAGCCCGACTTGACAGGCAATTTCTTACCCCCAGCGTCCCTGGGTACAAAATGCTGCGCTTTTTAGAGAGATTTTTTCCTTTTTACGGCAAAGATTTTACCGACACACCGAGCCTCTGTGTTCGAGACTTTTTCCTGTGTCGAACCCTCTATCTTTGGTTGTCAAGGTGCTAGCTTTTCATGGTCTGTGGAGGTTCCAAGCTTTCGCTCTACCTTTTACTCTCACCCATCAGGTAGCAACACCACTCGTACTATACAACGCCTAAAATCCTTGCTATATGAAGATTTTGCGTCTAATTTGTAAACCCCGACCGCAATTCATGAGGCACGGAATCCGTAGGCGAAGCCGTGCCGTTAGGCTGGTTTCATCGGATTATTGAGTGCCGTCTCACCGCCACACTGTCATCGGTACTCGTGTTCCGCTCGCTACTCCTCTTCCCGTTCTGGCGGGAGACTTCGTAGCTGTACAGCCAGTTAAATCCTCAGCACTTTGTAGAAAGACGCGATCGATGGCTTCGCACTACTTACGGTAGGTCGCGTCTTTACTATTTCGTCGGTGCTAACTTAACGTTTTTAGCTAGTCCCAACAACTGTAGCAATCTAATCGTCATCCAAGTTAGATCGATTTCCCACCACTGCAAGCCATGACGGGCAGAATATTGGTAAGCGTGATGGTTATTGTGCCATCCTTCACCAAAAGTAAGCACAGCAACCCACCAACAATTTTTAGAATGGTCGTTGGATTCGTGACTTACATAACCGAATTTGTGAGTAGCGCTATTGACGAACCAAGTTACGTGAAAAACTACTACCAAGCGAACAAAAATACCCCAAATTACAAAAGGCCATCCTCCCCATGCATAGAGAAGCAAACCTAAAGCAACTTGAATAAAGATAAAATATTTTTCGCAAAACTGATAAAAAGGATCTTCAGCTATATCTTTCGTATAGCGATCGACATCTTGATTGGCGGGATTTTGACATAGCATCCAACCGAGATGACTCCACCAAAAACCGAGATTGGAATCATGGGGATCTGCTGCGGTATCGGAATATTTATGGTGAATGCGATGCAAACCAACCCAAGTAAGCGGGCCACCCTGACAAGCAAGGATACCGCAGAAAATTAAAATATATTCTAACCACCTAGGTACTTCAAAACTTCGATGGGAGACTAAGCGATGGAATCCTAATGTAATGCCAATGCATGCCGTCAACCAGTAAAGTACAAAAGCAACGCCAAGAGCCCCCCAACTAAAATTGCTCGGTAACAGTGCCAACAGCGCTACTAAATGGATAGTAGCCATATAAATAATGATGTTCCAAGCAGGAGGAATTTTGTTTGATGTAACAACAGTCATGAAATAACCTGAATACGAATTTATCTTAAGAGTTTTCAATGCTTAGCCACAAACACTTTAACAAGAGCGATCGAATTAAGTGTATTTCAATTGAAAGATCTTTCGCGATCGAACTCAAAGTGGTATCTTATGGAGTCTATCTCGATCGAAAATAGAATTAGATTTCGATGGATATTCGATCGAAAAATGGTTTTCGATTTTAGATGGGCAACAAAATTTGCATCTCCACAACTAAGCATGAACGACCTAAATTTGCTACAAGAAGCAAAAACAGCACTATTACCGATTTTTTCTGGAATTGACACCCAGGTCAAGCAAAATCTCAAAAAAGTCTTGTCAGCTTTTCGAAAACACCGCGTAGGCGTTCATCATTTTGCCAGCGTCAGCGGTTACGGACACGATGACTTAGGGCGAGAAACACTAGATAAAATCTTTGCTGAGGTCATGGGAGCCGAAGCCGCAGCAGTACGAGTACAGTTCGTTTCTGGAACTCACGCGATCGCCTGCGCTCTTTACGGCGTACTTCGACCAGGTGATGAAATGTTGGCTGTAGCTGGCGCTCCTTACGATACTCTCGAAGAAGTAATCGGCTTGCGCGGCAGCTCTCAAGGCTCTTTGATTGAGTTTAACATTGGCTATCGTCAATTAGCTCTTACCTCCGAGGGAACTATCGATTGGCAAGCCCTCTCTAGTGCTGTCAGAGATAATACTCGTTTGGTATTAATTCAGCGTTCTTGCGGCTATTCCTGGCGACAGAGTTTGTCGATCGCCGAAATTGAAAAAATAGTTGATTTGGTCAAGCAACAAAATCCCGAAACGGTTTGTTTTGTCGATAACTGTTATGGCGAATTTATTGAAACTTTAGAACCAACCGCAGTCGGTGCGGATTTAATGGCGGGTTCGTCGATCAAAAATCCTGGGGGAACGATCGTTACGGCGGGTGGTTATTTAGCTGGCAGGGCCGATCTAGTCGAGGCAGCAGCTTGTCGTTTGACTGCGCCAGGAATTGGTAGTTTTGGCGGCGCGACTTTCGACCAAAATCGTTTGTTGTTTCAAGGTTTGTTCCTCGCCCCGCAAATGGTAGGGGAAGCTGTTAAAGGAAGTCATTTAATTGCCTATGTCTTTGATAAGTTGGGATATCCAGTCAACCCCAAACCTTTTGTAACGAGGCGAGACGTAATTCAAGGCATTCAACTCGGTTCGCCCGAAAAATTAATTAGCTTCTGTAGGGCGATTCAAAGCCACTCTCCCGTTGGTTCTTACCTCGACCCCGTTCCAGCAGAAATGCCTGGGTACGAGAGCCAATTAGTGATGGCTGGAGGGACTTTTATCGATGGTAGCACCTCGGAATTTTCTGCCGATGGTCCATTGCGAGAACCTTATATTGTTTTTTGTCAGGGCGGCACTCATTGGACTCACGTAGAAATTGCTATAGAAGCAGCAATTGAAGCAATATTGGCTAGCCCTTAATCATTCAGCGATGCTAAAAATAGATACGTACAGCGCATCCAGCAATTCTTGATTATCTTGAAATTCTTGTTGAAGCTGTTGAAATTTTTCGGAAAAATTAGCAATGCGCTTGAGTAAAACTAGTTTATTTTTGATTGCTTCAGCGCATTCTTGAAGTAAAATCGATTCGCGATCGAGTTGATTTCGGGATTGATAATATTGCTCAACTTCAGTTTCTAGTTCGAGAATTAATTGATTGAGGGTGGTTTGCGAACTTTGTTTTTTTTCTGATTGAACTTGCATTGCTTTTAAGAAAGAATGAGGAATGGCGATCGCATACTTCTCAGGCATCCTCTTATACCCTAACGATTTGTTGCTTGTGAGAAAACTTCTGAAAAATTAAAAAATTCAGAATTAATTTTGTTTGGCTTCCAGAATAACCTCAGTAATTTGCCAATATTAGCTATTAAATCCTTGTTGATTCGATACAGCCAAGATTTAAAGCTGACAAACAAATTTTAGAAAAAAAAAAGATTTGTCGATTGAAAAAGGGGCTAGGGAGTAGAGAATAGTAGCAAGTAGCAAGTAGCACGGCGCTTTGTATTCGGAGGTTTCCTCCGAATCCGCGCCTCAAGTAGCAAGTAGCAAGTAGCAAGTAGCACGGCGCTTTGTATTCGGAGGAAACCTTACGGCACTCAGCATTCCGAGGAAACCAGCCTTACGGCACGGCTATCGCCTACGGAATCCGTGCCTCCCGAATCCGCGCCTCAAGTAGCAAGTAGCAAGTAATAATTTTTGAGATTGTAAAATTTACGCAACAAATACCAAAGAAAATAAGGCGACTGGTTTAGTCGCCTCAAATATTTATGTTGTCGTTATCGAACCGCTTTATAGTACAATTATATCAATATTTTTTCAAAGACAATATTAGAAAGATAGTCAGTTAAAAATAATTATCTAGCGATCGCGGCGGAGAAGGGATTAGGGGCTAGGGATTAGGGATTAGGGATTAGGGAGGAGGGATTAGGGATTAGGGATTAGGGATTAGCTAATTACTTTTGACTTAGCCCCTAGCCCCTTAGTAAATAAATTCGATTTAGGCGTTGGTATATGAAACTAGTCAAACGCACTACACTGCAATTTCAAGAAGGAACTTCAGATAAAGTTTACGAAGTAGATCTTTGTTTGATGGGCGATCTTTACACAGTAAATTTTCGCTATGGTAGACGCGGATCTAATTTGAAAGAAGGAACAAAAACAACGCAACCAGTTTCTTTGTCGCAAGCGCAGCGAGTCTTTGACGGTTTGGTAGCTGAGAAAGTCAAGAAAGGCTATCGAGATATTAATAATATTTCTTCGCAACCTTCAGCATCTCCAGTTATAAATGTATCGACAACTAGTAGCGATCCGCGACACCAAACAATTTTAAATCGCCTTGCCAATCGCAACGAAAATAAATGGAAATTAGAAAGAGTAATTTGGCGTGCTGGCGAACTAAAAATTAAAGAAGCAACACCTTTTTTAGTCGAACTTATCGGTAGCGGCGATGCTATGCGAGATTATTGTATCGCTTGGGCATTAGGTTGGTGCGGCGATTCTGCGAAGGAGACGCTTAGCGATCGCAACGATCTGGATCTTTTGAATATTCTTTACAGACAGTTTTATGAAAATCCAGCCACTCCCAAATTTGTGAAAAGAATTGCTTGGGAAGCGATTTTCAAACTTTCCGATCGAGGGAGTAAAGATATTTTGCGATCGCAAAAAATTAGAGAATTACCAATACAGTTACAAGAGTTAGTTATAAATGGTGCTGCGAAAAATTTGTCTCAAGGTTTGCAAGATTATTTATTAACTGTATCGCCAATTCTTGAATCGATTCAAGCAATTGAAAAGAGATTATTGGCAATAAATTATTATTCTGAGTGGCGATCGAATAAACAATTACAAACAGAAATAAAAGCTGAGATCGAGAGATTAATTCCAGAGTTAGAAGAAGTTGTTCAAAAAAAATATTCTGATTATTATCACGGCTATTTTGAAATACAGAGAGCGCTTAAAGAATATATTTCAAATGAAGAAGGAAAGCATTACTCCATCATCGACACACTCTATCAAATCGATAATGTTTTCACACGTTCGGTTATACTCGATCTGATTAAAACTGCGCCATTAAAACATTCATATTTTAGAAGCTTGCGTCATATTTTTAAAATGGCGGAATATCGTCACGATACAGAAATTTATGCTATTTTTGCCGCTCGTTTTGACAAAGAAAAAGGGAATTCCAATTCTTATTACACCCTCGATCGCGCCTACACTAAAAAAACTCGTCAATACTTACAAAAAAGAGTCTGGCGTACCCTCAAACAATTAGGAGAAGAAAGCGATCGCGACTATATAAATTTAGTAACAGAAATTCTCTTACAATATAGCGATAACGACGCACAGACACCCAGGCGATCGAATTATAGGAAATGGAATTCTCAAACTAATAGTTACGAAAACTCAAATTCTGAATGGGATGCTTATGCTAGTTACATAATCTTGAATCATATTCTCTACGAAAATAGTCCTCGCTATTTATCTCATCCCAAAGCATGGCGCTGTCAAAACGGATATCAACCGGGAAATCCACTACCAAAATCGAGAGAAGAAGCATTTCCCCAACTTTGGCAACAAAATCCAGAAGCATTACTCAAACTATTACTAGAAAGTAATTGTCATCCCGTCCATCAATTTGCCACAAAAGCATTACGAGATTGTCCGGAATTTGGCGATCGCTTAGAACTAAATATTTTAATCCAACTACTCGATCGCCCATACCCAGGAACCATCGAACTTGCATTTAACTTAGTATGCGATCGCTACAATCCCAACCAACCCGATCGCCAATTAATTTTAGCCCTAGTTAATTGCCATCTCAGTGCCGCACGCGATCGAGCCTATACTTGGATTGAAGCACAAAGAGAATACTTCTTAAACTCCGAGAATTTTTTAATTAGTTTAATTCTTTGCGATCGAGAAGACACTCGTGCCTTTGCAAAAAGATTTCTTAGTTCGTCAATTCTCAATGAAAATGCAACTAGAGTCTTAATCGGACAGATTATTGCTCATTTACTAGCATTTTCACCAGAGCAAGAACAAATAGCCCGAGAAACTGGCGAAATTCTCCTAGAATTTACCCCACAACTGCGATCGCTTGGTTTTAACGTCATCCTCGACTTACTCAATTATCCCCTACCAGAAGTCAAAGAAATTGGTGCGAGGATCTTATTAAATCACCAAACACCAGCTACTGACTTACCACCCAACTTAATCGAATCTTTAATCGCCTCTCCCTACGAATCAATTCGACGAATTGGCGTAAGAATATTCGAACAACTACCAGACGATAGATTGATGAGCGATCGCGTTTTAATCGTAGCAATGGCAATTAATCCCATTGTCGATTTGCGTAACGCCATTCGCCCAGTCATTCGTAGATTAGCAAATAATTATCCCAACTTTGGCAGACAAATCGCGATCGAATTAATCGATCTTCTCACAACTCCAGAACAACACCAAGGAGTGCATCAAGACTTAACCGTCTTACTCAAAGAAGATATTCCAAATTGGATGCCTCTTATTTCCAAACAACAAACCATGCCATTACTGCGCGTCAAATCCACAGCAGTACAAGAATTAGCAGGATTAATCCTTCAAGCAAACGATCGACACTTTTTAGAAGAATTTGCCACTAACGAACTTGTCAAACTTGCCAACCATGAAATTTTATCAGTACGAGAAGCCGCCAGAAATATGTTTGCAAAAAGAATAGAAACTATTCACAGCAACACAGAAGAAATGCTATCTGCTGTCAGACTATTAGAAGCCAAATGGCAAGACACCAAAGACTTCGCCAGAAAAATTTTCAGCAACCTCACCTCAGAAAATTGGACACCAGAATTAATCATTTACGTTTGCGATAGCGTCTACGAAGAAGTCAGAAGTTTTGGAAGAAACAAAGCGATCGAACACTTCCAAACCGACTACGGAAAAGAATATCTACTCAAATTTAGCGAACATCCCTCCGCAGACATGCAAATCTTCGCCACCAACTACCTAGAAAACTATGCCGCCAACAACCTCGATCGCCTCATCAAATTAACACCCTACTTCATCACCGTACTATCCCGCGTCAACAAAGGTAGAATCGCCAAACAACGCATCTTCCAATTCCTCGACAAACAAGCACAAAACAACCAAGCAGCAGCCAAAATCGTCGCCGAAATCCTCACCAGACAATCAGTAACCATAGCCATCGGTGACAAAGCAAACGCCATTCAAATCATGTTGAAAATCCAGAAAAAATATCCAGATATTTCCCTTCCAATTCAACAAAAAAAAATCGTCCACAGATAATTCTCTCTCTAACTCTCTGCGGCTCTGCGCCTCTGCGCGAACTTTCTAAAATCATGGAATTCAACTACTCATACAAAAATAATACCTCCGTCATCGAAAAAGGCTCAAACACTCAAATGTCTTTTTCTCCAGACACCACCCGCCAACCCACCTACTTTATTGGCGAATTACGCCAACAAATTTCCTTTCGCGAAGCAATTAGCGCCTTACACGATGTCGTCGTCTCCGATCTTAGATTCAAACCAAAAGATAAAACCGCCTATAAAGAATGGCGCGCCAAACAAGATGAAATAGATTTTGCCGCCTTTGTAGCCCAACAACTAGGCAAAAAACAAGAAATTATCGCCAAAACCAACGCACTAAAAGAAGAATTAAAAACCCTAAATCAACGAAGCTATCAAAGACTCGCACCCTATTACCAAGCACAACAACGCTATTTTAAATATCTCTACGAAAAAGATCGCGATACATGGTTTGTTCTCGATCCAGTCATTACCGTCCATCCCGACGAAGTCTTCTTTGAATGTTTCAGTCAAGACGAATCAACCTATGGACGACTCGGCGCAAACTACGAAGTATTTCATAATGTTCGAGAATTTGCTTGCGGTACAACCAATATCGATTACTCCGCCGCACTTTACGACGAATTTCAAAAAATCCGCAGCTACAAAAAAACCTTATTCCAAGTCGATCCTTCCGGTTTTGAAGTCCAAACCACCCACGAAGACACTTACAAAGAAGTAAAAATTGACTTACCAGATACTTGGGTGAGAGGTTTTCTACAAGTAAGTTCGGCAATGTCCTTACCAGCGACGCGCTTAGAATTACATCCCATGGATATTTATAATATCTGTTTTATTCTACGTCGCCATCAAGAAAAACATGGCCCTCGTAGTATGCGCTACCATCTGCAACCAGGTCAACCCATTAAAATAGTATTCGAACCTTGGAACATTGAATTAATTTGTTCGCGATCGCCTTACACTGGTTCGCAAGAACAAACTATTCGTTTGTGGGGTCGTCGTCGTCTTCTTATTTTAGAACGTCTCATTCCGATCGCCAAAAAATTTACCGTCCATCTTCTCGGTACGGGAATGCCTTCTTTCTATGTCGCCGATCTCGGCGATATGTCCTTTACCCTCGGTTTATCAGGTTGGACGGCTAACGATTGGGCGCAAGCTGGTAACTTCGACTTAATGGCACCTCGCGCCGAGATCGATCGCTGGACGAAACAACAAGTTTTTGACGCACTCAAACAAAATTGGTCGGAAAAACCCGAAGATCTTGCCAAAAGATTAAATCTTCATCCCGCCGTCGTTCTTGGCGCGCTGGGCGCATATACGCAAGCTGGGGCAGCAATTTATGACCTCAACAAACAAGTTTATCGAGTCAGGGAATTAAGTCGCGAACCTTTGCCGATGGATAAATTACGTTTCTCCAACGATCGAGAAGAAAAAGCTACTCACTTTCTAGCTTACGATGCAGTTAGAGTTACATCAGTTACTCACGATACCACTGGTGCATATACAATTCAAGGCGAGGTTAGAGATAAAGAGAAAACTTATACTCCCGAACTTGCGATCGATACCGACGAACGCATGACTCATGCTCAATGTACTTGCAATTGGCATCAACATAATAAACTCTATCGAGGCCCTTGCGAACATATTCTTGCCCTGAGAATGCAACAAAATCGTCAAAGCTAACGAATTTAATTCCAAATTTGCAGGACGCGTCCAGTTAATTGTTTGCCGTACCAGGGAGTATTACTAGATAGGGATTTAAGATTTTGTCGATCGACCGTCCAAATAGCATTAGGATCGAATAAAATTAATTCTGCTTTTTGTTCTGGCAGTATTGCTGTTAGTTGTTGCTGCCAGCACCTTTGCGGCTTAGTCGATAAAGCTTGCCACAACTCGATCGCCGTCCACTCTCCCGTAGCGACAAAGTTTTCCCATAATAGCGGCAATATTAATTCTAACCCGATCGCGCCACCAGGAGCTTCAGCAAAAGCTAAAGTTTTTTCTTCATAAGTATAAGGACTGTGATCGACGGCGATCGCGTCGATAATTCCCTGTTTTACTCCCTTAACTAAAGCTTGTCGATCGCTTGGATTGCCTAAAGGCGGTTCTAGACGCAAATTGGGATCGTATATATCGACAGCATCTGTATCGAGTAGCAAATGCATCCAAGTCGTACTCGCCGTAACTTCTAGTCCTCTTTCTTTGGCATCGGCGATTAATTCTACACCGCGACGAGTAGAAACTCTCATTAAATGAACGGGCGTATTGGTAGCCCCAACCAATTCTAAAATAGAAGCGATCGCTACTGCTTCAGCTACACCAGGATTTCCAGGCAACCCATAACGAATTGACGCTTCACCTTCACGCATGACTCCATCGCCTTGTAAGTTTTTATTTCCTGGTGTTAAAGCTAATGGTTTGCCGAGGGGTTTGACGTATTCCAATAACTGTCTCAGCAAACTCAAATTCTCAATGGGATAGCCGTCGGTAAAACCAATTACTCCCTCAGCTAATTCAGCTAATTCAGTCATCTGTTTACCTTCGAGATCGCAGGTAACAGCACCCCAATAATAAATATGTGGTAATCGCGCCAACTTTGCTTTTACTTTTTGTCTTTGTTGCTGCAACAGTTCGATTACTGAAGGATTATCGATCGCGGGTTTAGTATCCGGTAAGATGGCAATGCGGGTAAATCCTCCTGCTGCGGCTGCTTCTGCAAGAGTTGCTAGAGTTTCTCTTTCTTCGTATCCAGGTTCGCTGCTATGACTGTAGAGATCGACTAATCCCGGTGCGAGTATTAAGCCTTGTCCGTCAATTATATTGGTATTTTCATCTTGTAGGGAAGTTTTAAGGAATGTCCCTACATGTTTAATAATAAAATCGTCGATTAAAACATCACCAATGCGATCGGTATTAGAGACGGGATCTAATATTCTTACTTGTTGAATTAAAGTAGATTTGCTATTCATTAGTTTCAATTTACAACCATTCTCGATCGAGATAATAAATTACCTACGACGTATCGTATTTAAATAATTTGTGTTGAGTTATTCAGCCGATTTTATCTTACAAAAAAAACAGCGCGGTATAGATAGAGTCAGCATTATTGAATGAATTGTTTGAGATTTGGCATCTCGATCGCAATACAACTATTCTCGATCGAGATAATAAGTCACTACGACGTATCGTATTTAAATTATTGTGTTGAGTTGTTTAGTCGATTTTATATTACAAAAAAAATAGCGCGGTATACATATAGTCAGCATTATTGAATAAATTGTTTGAGATTTGGCATATCGATCGCAATACAACTATTCTCGATCGAGATAATAAGTCACTACGACGTATCGTATTTAAACATAGGTATTGAGTTGTTTAGTCGATCGTAATATTACAAAAAAAATCAGCGCGGTATACATAGAGTCAGCATTATTGAATAAATTGTTTGAGATTTGGCATATCGATCGCAATACAACCATTCTCGATCGAGATAATAAGTTACCTACGACGTATCGTATTTAAATTATTGTGTTGAGTTGTTCAGCCGATTTTATCTTACAAAAAAAACAGTGCGGTCTATATATAGAGTCAGCATTATTGAATGAATTGTTTGAGATTTGGCATATCGATCGCAATACAACCATTCTCGATCGAGATAATAAGTTACCTACGACGTATCGTATTTAATTCTAGGTGTTGAGTTGTTCAGTCGATTTTATCTTACAACTACAACTATTCTCGATCGAGCGATTCAAAAAATAGAAATTTGTCGCGCTCGAGCGCAGAATTTATGCAGAAAAAAACAATCATAAAAACTCAGTTTTTAAAAATTTTCAATATTCAAAAATTATTTTTATGTTAGTTATGTCTGTTATAAATATTCCAAAATATTTAATTTGAGCTAAATAGTAAAAGCGACTTGTGATTGCAATCATAAGTCGCTCTTTATGGATGACAATTATCGATTATTTTTTTGACTTCAGACACTTGTACATTACCAGCAAAAGCATTTCCTCCATCCATGGTAGAAAAACCAATGTAAGTTATTGTTCCATTTTTTAAAACCTTTAAAATTGAAGTTATCTCTTGTTGGGAAAGAGGAGCGCTGACAAGAGTATCGAAGTATTTTCTCGACAAAAATGATACCTGTTTAATCTTAACTTCTTTTACTGTTACTTTATTATCAGCAAAAACATTAATAAACAGAGAAGCGTTATCAGATTCACCTGGTCCTACATAATCTGCTTTATAGCCTTTCATTACTAGTAAAATATTGCCTCGATTGGTACAAACAAGCTCTATTGCACCACGACGAAATGCTTTGTCAATTCCATGTTGAAACTCTCGATAATATGCTATGTATAAGCCGTCAGAAAAACTTCTTTTTCTTCTACCTAAAACAACCTTGTCAACTACTGTGACTCCACGAGGTAACATCGAGTAATCATTTAATGCGATATCAGTCTCCTTTTCTACCGAAATAATAATTTGTTGTACTGAAAGAGCGAATAGTAATAGTGGCGAAATAAGATACAAGATAGATAGCAATCTATTCTTAAGATTATTCATTCTATTTTTTGGAGTTAAACAACTCTTTATTAGATTATTAGAATTCGATCGTTGTTAAGAGAAATAATTTATAAAACTTACATTAAACAAATAATTATAAACTACTTTAACTTAAATAAAACGTAAAATTGCACTCTTGTTTATTAATTGTTGTCTTCAGTTAATTTTATTTTTGTTGTTTTTATTTAACTATAAAAACAATTTATTTAGAAGATAAAAAAAATATTTTTGTCAAACAAGATAATAAATTCGAGCGAGCTGACGAACTGATTCAACTAGCTATTTCATCAGTAACTAAAATAGCTAAAGAGCAAAATAATTTGTATGCCCTGATGGCAATAATTAGTAATACTATTTTGAAAAAAAGATGCGACAGATATATTGTAGGGGTTTGGCAATGCCAAACCCCTACTTTTGATGATTTAAAAAATACAGTTCTAATTACTGAAGAATTAAATGAAACTAATGACGCTGTTAAAATACTTGAGTTGGTTTTTAATGAGACAAATGCAAAAAAGTCTAATGATGTAGATGACAGGCTTGAAACTTTAGTTTCGATCGCTAAAGCTTTTGCAAAAATAACCAAGAAAGTAGATTCAAACAAGTCACAAGCCAGAAACTTTGTTTGTCGATTGACATCATAGACTAATAAAAATAACATCTAGCAAATTTTGTTGTTCTATTTGGTAAGATGGACAGTGCCTGATTAGGGTCTAGGAGCTTAGGGTCGTGGCGTTAATTGTCCAAAAATACGGTGGTACTTCTGTCGGTTCGGTAGAAAGAATTCAAGCAGTAGCGCAAAGAATTCAAAAAACAGTTGCTAAAGGAAACTCTCTCATCGTGGTTGTCTCGGCGATGGGAAAAACTACCGATGGTTTGGTTAAATTAGCTCGAGATATCTCTGGCAATCCCAGCCGTCGCGAAATGGATATGTTACTATCTACTGGGGAACAAGTCTCGATCGCCTTACTAAGTATGGCATTGCAAGAAATCGGACAGCCAGCCATCTCTTTAACTGGCGCACAAATTGGTATTGTTACTGAAGCCGAACACAGTCGCGCTAGAATTCTCGACATTAAAACCGATCGAATTACCCGTCATCTCAATAAGGGTGAAGTCGTCGTCGTCGCTGGTTTCCAAGGGATTAGTAACATTGACGATTTAGAAATTACAACCTTGGGAAGAGGTGGATCGGATACCTCCGCCGTAGCTTTAGCCGCAGCATTAAAAGCGAATTGTTGCGAAATTTATACAGATGTGCCAGGAATTCTTACCACCGATCCCCGCATCGTACCAGAAGCCCAATTAATGGATGAAATTACCGCCGATGAAATGCTCGAATTAGCTAGTTTGGGTGCTAAAGTACTTCATCCTCGTGCGGTAGAAATTGCCCGAAATTATGGCGTTCCTTTAGTAGTATTATCGAGTTGGAGCGATGCCCCAGGTACGAGAGTTGTTTCGCCCGCAGCAAAACCCCTTTCCTTGGAAGGATTAGAATTAATTAAAGCAGTAGACGCGATCGAATTCGACCTCGATCGAGCTAAAATTGCCTTATTACGAGTTCCCGATCGCCCTGGTATCGCCGCAAGTCTTTTTGGCGAAATTGCCCGTCAAAACGTAGATGTCGATTTAATCATTCAATCCGTTCACGAAGGCAATAGCAACGATATTGCTTTTACTGTAGTCCAAAAAGTACTCGATCGAGCCGAAGCCGTAGCAGAAGCGATCGCGCCAGCCTTAAGAAGTCAATCATCTCCCGCACCAGATGAAGCAGAAGTTATGGTCGATCGCACAATTGCCCAAGTTTCGATCGTTGGCGCGGGAATGATCGGTCGTCCTGGCATTGCTGCTAAAATGTTTGCAACCCTATCTGAAGCTGGAGTCAATATTGAAATGATTTCTACTTCAGAAGTAAAAGTTAGTTGCGTTGTTGACGCACAGGATTGCGATCGCGCGATCGCTTCTTTATGTAAAGCTTTTGAAGTAAATAATTCTGCCGTTTCTTCGAATACTCGTTCCATTAGCGATCGAGTTCGACAAGAACAAAAAAACGCCAACTTGGCACAAAGTCCGCCAGTTAGGGGAATAGCATTAGACAAAAATCAAGCCCGTGTAGCTATTCGCCATGTAGCCGATCGCCCTGGTATGGCGGCTAAAATCTTCGGATTGCTAGCCAAAAACAATATCAGTGTCGATACAATTATTCAATCACAACGTTGTCGCATTGTTAATGACGTAGCTACTCGCGATATTGCTTTTACTGTAGCGCAAGCTGATGCCGAAATTACCCGCTTAACTTTGTCAGAATTAATTTCAACTTTTGGTTGCGGTGAAGTTTCTGTCGATCCTGAAATTGCTAAAGTAAGTATAGTTGGTTCTGGTATGGTAGGACAACCAGGTGTAGCCGCTCGTTTTTTTGAAGCTTTGGCAAAAGAGCAAATCAACATTCAAATGATCGCTACTTCAGAAATAAAAATAAGTTGTGTAGTTGCCCAAGAAGACGGTATCAAAGCGCTTAAAACAGTTCACGATGCTTTTGGTTTGGCGGGATCTGACACAATTGAAATACCTGCTTGAATAGCCAAAATCCTAAAAACAAATACTATTTTTTTTAACGATATTTAAGTAGTGCAAAGGTTGGTGGCATAGAAAAATGTAAAAACAACAATAAATAATAGATGAGCAAAAAAATATATTTCGATTTGAGTACTTTAGCCAATACTTTTGCTGGTTCGGCTGTTTATTGTTGGGAAGTGTGTCATCGTTTAATGAGGCGATCGCAGACTTTAGAAGTGATTCCTGTTTCTTGCCCCTTCAGTACTGTTGGAAAAAAAGGTTTAGCGCGCACTATCAACGCCCTGCTAAGAGATCTTGTTTGGAATAATATTTTATTCGGAATTGAAGCCAACCCAGAAGATTATTTTATCTTTCCCAATATTGTCGCTCATCGACGATTTTATCGCAGAAAGTATGCAATCGTCGTCCATGATATCGGCGCGTGGCACAATCCCGAATATCTTTCTTGGCGAGGTAAATTTACCATGCGTCGTTTGCCAATAGCAGTCAAAAATGCCGATCGCGTTTTTGCCGTCTCTAATTTTACCGCTAACGATATTGCCAAAGAATTTGACATTCCCAGAGAGAAAATAATTATTGCCCCCAATGGCTTGTCGGAAGTCTTCAAAAAAACAGCACCATTACCAGACAAAATTAACGGCATTTCTCTCAAAAATATCCCCTATTTTCTCCACGTTGGCACTTTTGAACCGAAAAAAAACTTGCAATTTTTGCTAGAAACATACGATCGCTTCCGCCAAATCGATCGCGATAATCCAACTCCCGTTAAATTAGTTTTAACTGGTGGCGAATCGTGGAAAAGTTCCGAAATATATCAAAAAATAACTTCCAGTCAATATGCTCGAGATTTAATTATTTTAGGACGAGTTAGCGTCGAAGATTTACCTTCTTTATATCGAGGTGCGACGGCATTTGTTTTTCCTTCTGTTTTTGAAGGTTTTGGCATTCCCGCGATCGAAGCGTTATCGCAAGGCACTCCCGTCTTGGTAAATGCTAATACTGCTTTAACTCAATTTAAAGATTTCGGCGCGAAAGTATTCGAACATTTTGACGCGCAAATTTGGGCAGAAGAATTACAAACAATTGTCAAAAACCAACAAAGAGTCGAACCAGTTTACATACATAAAGTAATTAATTATTTCGACTGGGATCGCACGGCAAAGATTATTGCTGATGCGTTAAAAATTTAAAGTTTAGATTAGTAGATATCAACAAAGACAGCAGTAGCGATCGCAATTGGGCGCAGCCGCATCTGTTGGCGTAAACGTAGGCGCACAAACGTGCCGTTAGGCTAGGGAAGCATCTTTGGAAGCACCTGTGTCGCCAATCCGCCCCGCCGCGATCGATCGGGAGAATCGCACCATCAATTTGCAGAAACTAACCTCAGATTGTTTGGATAATTTTGCTTAGTTAATCATAACTATATTTAATACCCATTTTTCGGTCTTTTCAAGCTCGATCGGAATGCAGATAAACATTGTTTAACGTTTTTCACAGGTAATATTAGCAAAGTATCAACACAAATCACTGCAATAATTTCTTTCTCTTATATTATAAGTTTTTCTTATTTTATATTTATTTCAAAATTTCATTTCTAATGCTCGCCAAACTGAGGATACTTTTCGCGTAGTATCAGAGATGAAACTTGCGAAACCAAGCTAATCATTAGTTCTTTCAACTAAAACAAGCTTGGCGAAAAGCAACCTCATCCTACCGTTTTACCTGACGAGGAGTAACACATGGCGACTTACAACGTTACCTTAAAAACCCCCGATGGAGATCACACCATCGAAGTTCCCGATGACGAATACATTCTTGACGTAGCCGAAGAACAAGGACTAGACCTTCCCTATTCTTGTCGTGCAGGTGCTTGTTCTACCTGTGCTGGAAAAATTGAAGCTGGTTCTGTAGATCAATCCGATCAATCTTTCTTAGACGACGATCAAATCGAGGCTGGTTATGTTCTTACTTGTGTAGCTTATCCTACTTCTGACTGCACTATTACTACTCACCAAGAAGAAGCTCTTTATTAAATTTTTCGATTTATTGAAAAAAATCGGAATATATAGCCAAATATCTAAACAAGCAGGGAGACATCATAAAACATCCCTGCTTAATTTTTATTAATTCATGGCGTTTTGAATATTTATCTTTTTTTGCTAGGGTTATAAGACGGCAGCCCCATCATTACTCATTGGCTTGCTTGCAAGAAAACAACCGATATTTAATATGCATAAACTAGAACTAGAAAACAAAAAGCTCGAGCAGAACTCGAACAAGCGAAAGATTTTGTTAGAAGAGTTTCAAGAAGTAGGAGAAAATCTTGCGCCACCTTTTTCTAGCTTTAAAAGATTGAGATATACTTTCGGCGAGTGGTTTTGTTTGAATTTCACAAGATTATTGCAGCAACTCGGTTATAACAAGAGAAAAATTTTAGCAATCAAAAAAAACCTAGATTCCCAAGAAAAAATCATTCTCAATATTGGCTGTTCCGACGACACCAAAAGAAATTTTTTAAATGCTGAGTTGGTATCTTTGTTTGGATATCGCAGCATTTTTCGGAGAAAAGAATGGAAAGATTTCGATCTTTTTGTCGAACTTACTTTCTACGATAAGTATTTATCGGAATTTGCCAATGGTGTTGTTTTGTCGCATGTTTTAGAACACATTCATCCTCTTTTAGCCGTTCGAGCTTTAAAAAACTGCTTTGCCTATCTCAAACCAGGTGGATGTTTGCGAATTTCAGTACCCGACTTGAGAACCTACGAAAAACAAAATGTCCTCCATCCAGAAATATCTCAAATAAAAAATCAGACATTGGCAAAAAACCTGCTCATCTACGCTTACAAGCATCAGTTTATGTACGATGCCGAAATAGTAAAATTGTTAATGGAAGAAGCTGGCTTTCAAAATGTACAAGAAGCCTCGTATAGACAAAACTTGTTAGGAGAAACAGATGTCAGTAAACGCCAAGCAGAATCTATTTATATCACGGGAATTAAACCTTAAAGAAAAACATTAATATTTAGGTGTGAGGAGCGATTGCGTTGAAATTAATTATCCATACGATCGATAGTTATTTAAATGTGCTGTTTCTATTAGTATCTAGGTTCGGTAATTTATCCTAAAAAGTAATTAACTCTAGATATGAAAAAAAAATTATTAACAGTAATTGGCACAGCAATAGCAAGTTCAACTATATTGGCAATTCCGATCTTGGCGATCGAAACATAATTCTAACTAAAGTAATTCCAAAACAGTTTTAGGTAACAACTTATCTTTAAACCAGATGACTCTTGCTGGTAAATCGGTAAACTTAACACCTGCTTTTTCTAGATTTAGTCGCTCGGAAACAGCTAAAATTAGGTTATTGGCTTCGGCACGACGTACTTGATAGAATTTTTTTTGCAAATATTCAGGTCGCCAATAACCGACAATTTCTAGTAAAAAATCGCGTCCGTCGGGATGAACGAGACGAAAATCGGGAATCATCACACTACCAGGAAGAGGAACTAAATCTACTTCCCTTTCCAAACGCCATTCAGTTTTTGTTTTCGCCCAACTATTAGCAAAAGAAGTTTCTAACATGCTGTCATAAGTCTTTCCCGGCGGATAGTGAGTAACTAAACCACAGCGATCGTCAAGACTGAAATTTGCTGTTTTGATATTACCGCTGTAAGCATCGCGACTTTGCAACTTAGCTTTGAGACTCCATTTACTGACGTGTAGCAAGGCAGGAATCATCTTTGCCAGTGCCAAACCATAGCGAGTACTAGGTTTAAATAAACTAGTCGGGCCATCGATCGTAATTGTAAAACCAGTATCGGCATCACCTTCGATATATGCCATCAATTGAAATAACTTGAGATAGCGAAATAGTAATTTGTATTCGCCTGGATCGTTGCGATGGGCATTAATAACAATATGACTGGCGCGGTAAAAAATGCCTTGAACTTGAGAGAGATTGTAACGATCGAGCAAATCTTCTGAGATGGGCGCATCGAATTGAGTTAAAACCCGATTTTCTTGCAAATCGGCATAAATACCTTTTTCAACCTCACTAGGCAATACTTCTCGATTAATTTCCGAACTCAAAGCGATCGCGATCGCCTCTAAAACTAACGAACGATTTGTAGGAATAGTTGGCGAAAGCGCTGCTTCGGCAAATACTCGCTGTCTGAGGTTTATCGGTTCGAGAGGACTAACAATTTCAAAAGTAGCAAAACTATTTTTCAAAAGATGTGCTAATCCTCGTTTAACTCGGTAGTCTGGACTATCTCCTTCAAGTTCGAGTAATTGGCGATCGAGATCTCCTTGAGTTTTTCCTAAATTCTTTTCAAAACATGTAATTTGTTCTTGGGCTAAAGCGATCGCTTTGTCATTAATTATTAACTTTTTCGGAACGATCGTTTCGCCATTTTGCCGATGCATTAATAGTTCGCTTGGGAGCATAATAGATTAATAAAGATAAAAAACAACTCAACTACCCATCGCTTTTAGCGGGAGTCTCCTGCCAGAAAAAAGATGATAAATGTCATTTACTCCGAGCTAGAATGCCGACCAGATAGTTATCGAGATTGGTATCAACAAGGCAATCTTTTCAGACAAGAAACTCGCTATCGAGAAGCATTAAATAGTTATGAAAGAGCCTTAGAATACTATCCAACCGACTATTGGGCATGGTATCGAAAAGGCAATATGCTAGATGAATTGGGTCGATACGAAGAAGCTATTGATAGCTATCAACAAGCATCAAATTTTTCTCCAAAAAATTATTGGGCTTGGTACGATCGCGGCTGTATTTATTTACAAGAATTACAAGAATACGATAAAGCGATCGCTTGTTTCCAAAAAATTATCGATTTTCATACCGAAGATTATTGGGTGAGATATCGCCTCGCAGAAGCATGGCGCTTGTCGGGAGATTATCGACAGGCGATCGCCTATTACGATCGCGCGCTAGACATACGTAGGGGCGATTATTGGGTGTATTACCGAAAAGGCGATGTTTACTTAAATACAGAACAGTTAGAAGCAGCATTAGAAAATTACGACAAGGCGAGCAAAATCAAATTAAACGACTATTGGGCAAACGATCGAAAAGGATTAGTCTTACAAAAACTAAACCGCTTTCCTGAAGCAATTAAATGTTATGGTGTCATTTTGTTAAACGATCCCGAAGACGAATATACTTGGTATCAAACAGCTTGTTGCTATTGTGAATTAGGAAATTTAGACGCAACGATCGCTCATTTAGAACAAGCAATAAATCTCAATCCCCAAAAATATCTAAAAATTGCCCGAACCGAATCAATATTCGCTCGACTACAAGGCGATCGACAATTTGAAGCTATGTTGGCAATTTATGGGGAACAAGTAGCAAGTAGCAAGTAACAAGTAGCAAATTATTACTTTTGTAGAGACGCGACCGGTCGCGTCTCTACCTTGAATGCTTGACTTTTACCTTTGCCCGATTCCCATTGCCCTATGTACATTAATTTTATGGTAATCTCTGCATGAGGCAGTTTGAGCCTCTAAATTGCTGTATATTTTAACTGTCGGAGATAATATTTCGTGGATCTATCGCGCATTCCTGCACAACCCAAACCTGGCTTGATTAATGTTTTAGTCGAAATTGCCGCAGGTAGTAAGAACAAATACGAATTTGACAAAGATTTAAACGCATTTGCTCTCGATCGCGTCCTTTATTCTTCGGTAAAATATCCTTACGATTACGGTTTTATTCCTAATACCTTAGCTGACGATGGCGATCCCTTAGATGGTATGGTAATTATGGATGAACCAACTTTTCCTGGTTGTGTCATTGCTGCCAGACCGATCGGCATGTTAGAGATGATTGACGGCGGCGATCGCGATGAAAAAATTCTTTGTGTTCCCGATAAAGATCCCCGTTACGCTCAAGTCAAATCCCTTAAAGATATCGATCCACATCGTTTGGATGAAATTGCCGAATTTTTCAAAACATACAAAAATCTAGAAAAAAAAGTGACAGAAATCTTGGGTTGGAAAGATATTAATGAAGTTAGCCCACTGATTGAAACATGCATTAAGGCTTATAAAAATTAGGTAATAAATCATTGGTAATGGGTAATTAATAAAGCCGCGATCGGGCAAAATACTCACTACCCATTACCCACTACCCAGTAATCCGATAAAATCTTAATAAAAACAGATTCAAACCTTTGTTTATGCTGTTAAAATCTACAACTCGTCACATTCGTATTTACACCGCCGAAGTTAAAAATAACGAACTAATAGAAAGCAACAACGTTCTCACTCTAGATGTCGATCCCGACAACGAATTTATTTGGGCAGAAGAGTCCCTGCAAAAGCTATATCGCAGATTTGATGAGCTAGTAGAATCCAATAGCGGTGAAAATTTAACTGAATATAATCTCCGTCGTATTGGTTCAGATTTAGAGCATTCTATTCGATCGATGCTGCAAAAAGGAGAAATTACTTACAATCTCGGCAGTCGCGTTCGCAACTATAGCATGGGATTGCCAAGAATTGAAAGCCCCGAAACAGAAGGAAAATATTTTTAGGGGCAGAGGGCAGAGGGCAACGGGCAACGGCGGCACTCTGTATTCCGAGGTTTCCTCGGAATCCGTGCCTTGGCAACGGGCAAAAGTAGCAAGTAGTAAGTAGTAAGTAACAAGTAGTAAGTAAATATTGGCTGTTAACTCATTACTCATTACTCATTACTCATTACTCATTACTCATTACTCATTACTCATTACTGTTCCCTAACCCCTAACCCCTAACCCCTAACCCCTATCCCCATTCCCCTATTCCCTTGAACAAAACTCCCAATCCTTGGAATTTTAAACCCTGGTGGTGTCAGCCTTGGTCGATCGTACTAACCGGTGTTGGTGCGATCGCAAGTAGTTGGTTGCTGTGCCATCGAATTTGGCTGACGGTTGCTGTTGCTCTACCTATTTTAGTTTGGTGGTTTTATTTTTTGTTGTTGTGGCCAAAACTAATTATTGAAAGTGGAATTTTTAACGAGGAAAACCAGTTTATAAAAGAATCTTTAACTGAGCAACAAAAGTATACTTCAAAGTAGTTAAATAATGTAAAAATCGAACGCTACAATTTTGGAGTAATAAACTGGTTATTAGAACTCTAATATCAGTTTAAATTCTGGTAGTAATAGAGTATAACAGTCGATTGATGTATATACATCAATTAGCCACATAGAGCGAAGAATTTCCATGGATAGTCCTGAGGCAAAAATCCAATGCTCAAATCATAATTGCCAAGCATCTAATTCCCACAAAAACCAAAATTGTTTTCGTTGTGGAAATCCAATTGTTAAGCGCTATCTTCGAGCCATTGGCAAAGAAATAGAAGCTCATCAACAAGGACATTTGCTTGGCGATCGCTATTTGGTAGAGCAAGCACGAGTTATTTTAGATACCAAACCAGGACTACCGCCACAGATACCAGAGGAAATTCCTGCTGAGATTGTTACCTATCTACAACTCTATCCGCATCGATTACACATTCCTCAAGTTTACGGACAGTTTTTGCCAGAAGGAGCTTCACCCGATTCGGCAATTTGGTTGTTGGAATACGCAAGCCTACCGACAGGCGATTCTTTATGCAGCGAACTTAAATATCCGCAGTTACTACCAGAATTAAAAGAGGTTTGGCAGCATTCCAAAGCACTTAGGCAACTAAATTGGTTGTGGCAAATAGCCCGATTGTGGCAGCCACTACTTAAAAAATCTGTCGCTTCCACTTTAGTCGAACCATCATTACTGAGAGTAAACGGTGCAATTGTTCAGTTGTTAGAATTAAAAGTTGATGGCGATCGCGTACTTACTTTAAAACAATTGGGACAATGTTGGTCGCAATTGATTATCGAGGCTTCAGGTGAGATTTCGGAATTTTTACAGGAATTATGCTACCGTCTCGAAACGCAAGAAATTACTAAATCGGAACAATTAGTAGCTCTTTTAGAAAGGGCGATCGAGCGGCATCGTCGTTTTTATCAATATATCTATCAAATATACACCTCTAGCGACTCTGGCCCAACTCGCAAACACAATGAAGATGCTTGTTACCCTGCCAGCGACGAACTAATCGAAATAGTTGCTCCTGAAAATCCTCTAGTTGTCGTCTGCGATGGCATTGGCGGACACGATGGCGGAGAAATTGCTTCTGGAATTGCGATCGATTCGCTCAAAGAAAGCGTTGCGAAAATTACCTTTGAGGCAGAGCATCACAATCCAGTTGCTACCCAAAGAAAGCTTGCTCAATTCACCAACGCCGCCAACGATGCCATCAGCCAGCGTAACGATAGCGAACAGCGTCAAGAAAGACAACGCATGGGGACTACTTTGGTAATGGCGTTAGCTAATTACCATGAAATGTATCTTGCCCATGTAGGTGATTCGCGCATTTACTGGATTAATTCCGATAGCTGTCATCAAGTTACAGTTGATGACGATCTGGCATCTCGCGAAGTACGTATGGGTTATGCACTCTATCGAGATGCCATACAATATCCATCGGCAGGCGCTTTAGTACAAGCTTTAGGTATGAGGGAGTCGCAAAATTTGCATCCTAACGTGCAAAGAATGATTTGGGATGAAGATTGCGTCTTTTTACTTTGTACCGACGGTTTGAGCGATTTCGATCGCGTAGAACAGCATTGGAAAAGTACGATCGTACCAGTTATTCAAGGTAAATCTGACATTTCTCAAGCAGGCAAAAACTTAATTAAAATTGCCAATGAAAAAAATGGTCACGATAACGCTACAGTCGGCTTAATTTATTGTCAGATAAAATCACCAGCCAAAGGTAAAATTGAGCCTCTATCTTGGTCTGAAGTTGAATCTGCTGCCCTCGATTATATCCTTTGGTCTGAAGCTGAAGAGTTTAAACCCACCATCCCAACGCTTAAAATTGCTGACGAACAACAAGCAAAAATAGAAAGTAGTCCCGAAGGAGAAATTTACACTACTTCACCTGGTTTATTTCCTACACCAGATGGGTTATTTCCTACTAGAGAACAAGTTATTAAAACACAGAAAAGTAAAAGAAATTTTTACCTTACGCTCGTTGCGATAATTATTTCATTGTTATTGGGGTCGGCGATCGCGTTACTTTTTCCCAAAATTAAAAGCAAGTTACCAATATTATTAGATAACTTTAAAAAGAAAGAAGTGCCTGAAGAGTCACTGCCACCAAACTCAAAACAACCAGAAACAGATCGAGACTCTCAGCCAAAAAACTCAAAAGAAATAGACCCAACAACACAAGAAAAGCGACAGATCGATCCAAATCGATCGACACAACAGTTATGATTCGATCGAAGCAGCAGAAAGGAGAAACAATTAAATAATAATCCTGTCAATCTTTAATGTGCTTTAAGGAACTAGAGATCGGAAAAGTAATAAGTAAAAACTCACTACGCGGCACACTTATCCCCTAACCCCTAACCCCTATCCCCTAGCCCCTATTCCCTACTTTTGATTGGCTCTAGTATCTTGTACCGCAAACCAAAAACTTGCGATCGTTAACGGAATGCTACCTGCTAAAATCCCGCTGGTAGTTACGTTTCCTAACTCTGGTGCGCCAGAAGAAAGTTCGAACACCGAACCAACTCCCGCGATGGCAGCAATACAGGAAACTAGCAATAAAATACCGCTTTTTGGTGTCATTCCCATCTTTTTAGTTAATTCTCCCAATAAATCGTCTAAATCTAGGCAATTGATTTGACGGCTTCCACAGAAAAGCCTTTCTTCTTCAACTCTTGCGTCAAAGCAATACTGTTTTCGACTCGATCGACAAACATGACACCGTTGAGATGATCCATTTCGTGTTGAATGGCACGAGCTAATAAACCTGACGCTTTTAATTTGCGAGGTCGTCCATTTTCGTCTTTGTAGCTTACTTCAACAATTTCTGGTCGAGTTACATCCATATACACGCCAGGAATGCTCAAGCATCCTTCCTCGGCATTGCATAATTGCTCGCCGTAACCGACAATTTGAGGATTAATTAAAACTAAAGGCGGGTTAGCTGGATTATCTGGTTCGCAGTCGATGACGATTAACTGTTTGTTAATTGCTACTTGAGGTGCTGCCAAACCAATACCATCAGAACTATACATAGTCTGAAGCATATCTTTTATCAATTTGCGAACACTCTCGTCTACTTTAGCAATGCGCTTTGCTGGTTGGCGCAAGACGCGATCGCCCAAATAATGAATTGTTAAAGGCGGATTCTCTAATTTCTTCTTTTCTACTGCGACTACGGAAGTCATAAATTTGTCAAAGATGTCCCAGGCTAATTTATATATCTTAATTTTATCAATTTCCGACGCGATCGACTTCGAGTAACTTTGAATTAACTTTTATCGTTTGACGAAGTCAACGCGCCACTCTCCGATGCTGAAAAAGCGATTGTTGACAACAGCGTTACTCAAAGCTAGATGCTCTTAGTTACTCGAAGCCTTAACCGATCTAAGATTATGTTTGTGGGGTTCTGTTTTTCTCAGTTTTGCCAATTTTCCGTTAAGCTCTGCGATCGATAAGGGAAGTACAATCGGCCAAAACCAAGGAGCAATCAAAATAACCAACCACGAAATCAAATCAGTTTTTGGTGTCGTCGTATCTTTCCAAAAAAGCCACAGCCAAAGACCAGAAACTGCTAATGCAATAATAAAGTAAATGCCAAAAATTTTATCTAACATTGCAATTATTTAATTAAATACTCTGTTTATACACTTAGTTTTTAAGCAAACTTTGTCGAAAAACTTGCCGCTCTATCTTTATTATTCTCAACAATTGTCCAGATTACAAGGATATATTTACTGAGGAATTAAGACCGTATTAAATAACAAGCTTTATCAAAACTTCATAGTTACTAATAATTTCTAACAAACCAAGTCAAACGTGTTCCATCTTAAGTCATAATTTGAGAAAATTTTAAGGCTGCCATGAACATCAGATCGCTTTTGTGTCAAAGAACCGCCCGATCGTTTGATTTTAAGTAATCTTCATCGGACACGGTATTCTCGAAAACTAGATGTGTCAAGCTGAGCTTTATCTAAATTAGTATAATTTTATCGATCGAAATATATTTTTATCAATCTTTGATTTGTTTTTGACAATGACTTTGAGAAATTTTCAATAATAGAGAAAAAAGGTTTGTAACAGACAAATATGGGAAGAAAAGCCAAATTAAAGAAGATCGAAAAAGAAGCCGATCGACCATCAGAAAATAAGTCAAAATCTACTCAATTCGTCGAAAAAATTGGTGAATTTGGCTATAGACTTGAAAATTCGCAACGTTCTCCTGAATTACCCAATCGCAGAAGAGAACCTGAAGTATAAGTTAAAGGATTGCAGATGAGGCAGGACAAAGTTGAAATTTATGTTTATTTAAATTTTCGCTCGAACTAGCGATCGCATTCCCCAAAAAATTAGGTTGCGATCGACCTCGATCTTTTCTGCTATTTCTGCATTTTTCGCTTGTAAGTAACTGACAATTAATTCGCAATCCCCACCGGTTAAAATAATTTGACCGTTGGGAAATTGCTGCAACCAATCGTTAATAAAATCTTCTATTCCTGCGATCGCACTATAAATAACTCCAGAAGCGATCGCACTTGATGTTTCAGTTGTCCAACGTTGGGGTAATGTTTTTGGCAAGAATATTTCAGGTAAAGCAGCAGTTTTTTGTTGTAGGGATTTTAGCTGCAAAGATAGTCCTGGTAAAATTGCACCGCCAATTAATTCTCGATCGCTTCCCGCGCCCGTAAAAGTGAGTGCCGTACCCGCATCTATTACCAAACAAGGATATCCCCATACCTCGATCGCACCCCATAAAGCTAAAGCGCGATCGATGCCCATCGTTGGATAAATTCCGAGTATGGGAATCTCTTTTAAATTTAATACTCTAGCGCTAGAGTAATTTTGCCAGAAATTTGTTTGTGAAGGAACTACAGAAGAAATGTATAAATACAATCGATTTAAATCGCAATCGCCCAGGCGATCGCTAAAAATTTGTTTGAGTGATTCTAGATTTGTAACTTGTTGCGATAAGTGTTGAGTATCCCAGGATGATTGAAGTTTATCTTCTTGAAATAATGCCCAGTGTAGACGAGAATTACCGATCGCTAAAGCCAGCCAATTTTTTTGAGTCAAGGTTTGATTCGCAAATTGAAAAAATTGTTACATTATAAAGCGATCGTATATCGTATATCGATTTAAGGTTAATAATTAGTGACAGTTGCAGTTTTTGTTTACGGAACTCTCAAACCAAGTGAAATAAACTATCCAAAATATTGTGCGGGGAAGGTTATTAGAGAAATTAAAGCATTCACTTGGGGTCAATTGTTCGATTTGCCTTTGGGATATCCAGCCATGACAAAAGGCAATAGTAAAGTAGAAGGATTTTTGCTTACTTTTGCCGATCCAAATATTTTGCAGAGTTTAGACAAATTAGAAGACTATCAACCACAGCGATCGCCTCAAGAAAATGAATACAATCGCTTTCTTATTCCTGTCTACAACATTGAAGGAGAATCTTTAGGAAAAGCTTGGGGTTATTTGATGAATCTCTCTAGAGTTAAAAAATTAGGGGGAACACTAGTTGTTTCTGGTTGGTGGACAGCATTTAGAAAGTAGGAAAATTTAAATATTACTAAAACCGAAAAACTATTAATTATTATCATTCTTTGGGCGGCATTATAATTATTTCTCCATTGGCATTTCCTTCAAACTTTTTATCTAGATTATTGTGACAAAGTCGATCGAATTGGTCGTCTTTTAGATCGATAATTGAGTTTAAATTAATAGTAATAGTATTCAAAATTTATAACGGAAATCATTAATAATTTAATCTAGCGTTAATTACCCTAGTTCTTCTCGATCGCTTAATAACTTAAAAGTCAGCTTGCTAAAAAAAATACAAGTACTGAAATTATGGTTACAGCATCTATTCCCACACAAAATAATTCTCCTACTTATACTCCTCCTAATTGGTCTAATTTATTACAACAATTGCTTGACGGACAATCTCTTTCTGTTTCTCAAGCTTCGGAGTTAATGTATGGATGGCTTGCAGAAAGTATTCCCCCTGTTTTGTCAGGTGCTATTTTAGCCGCAATACAGGCAAAAGGTGTATCTGCTGAAGAATTGCTTGGCATGGTTAAGGTTTTATATTCCCAGTCATTAAAACCAACTTTGCGCGATCGTCTTGTCGGTACATTACCTGTTGTCGATACTTGCGGTACTGGCGGCGATGGTGCATCCACCTTTAATATTTCTACGGCGGTTGCTTTTGTTACTGCTGCTGCTGGTGTAAAAGTTGCCAAACACGGCAATCGATCCGCATCGGGTAAAACTGGATCGGCAGATGTTTTAGAAGCCTTGGGTTTAAATCTTAAAGCAAGCACAAAAAAAACTCAAGAAGCTGTTGATGCTATTGGCATTACCTTTCTCTTTGCACCAGATTGGCATCCAACCCTAAAAGTAATTACACCGCTGAGAAAAACTCTCAAAGTACGCACAATTTTTAATTTACTCGGGCCTTTAATTAATCCTTTTCGACCGACAGGACAAGTTGTCGGTGTGAACAATCCTACTTTAGTAAAAACTTTTGCTGAGGCTTTATTTCAACTAGGCACTCGTCGCGCGATCGCTCTTTATGGAAGAGAAAAATTAGACGAAGCAGGTTTGGGAGACAAAACCGATCTAGCTATAGTATCAGATCGACAAATGCACCTACTAGAATTAGATCCAAAAGATTTAGGGATCGATCGTACTTCCATTAGCGAACTAAAAGGTGGAGACGTTCGAGAAAATGCAGACATTCTTAAAGCAGTACTTCAAGGAAAAGGTACTCAAGCACAGCAAAATGTAGTTGCTTTAAATGCAGCTTTAACTTTGTATGTAGGCGAAGCAATACCCGATACTGATAATTATCTTAAAACTTTTAGTAAAGCGATCGCTGTTGCTAAAGAAGTTCTTAATAGTGGAGAAGCTTGGCATAAATTAGAACAGTTGGCTGAATTTATTAATTAATCTTGGACAATTTTGTTACTTTGACGGAGCAATTGTTTCAGATAATGCTCTCAATATGCTAGCTAAACGTTCGTAGTCCAAATAAGTCACAATCTGTTTAGTTTTCAAAATTTCTTGTAACGAATTCCAATCATCTACAATAGAACCTATGCAAGGCTCTGGAGATAAACATGAAGAAAAATCATCCCAATCATCACTAGTTATTATCCAATAATAATCCGTTTCAATATTTACCAATTCGATTTTGTCATTTTTGGCTTTTTGAATTAAATGCTCGAAAATAAACTCTATTTCCTCGATCTTTAGACAGATTGTCATTGTGTTAGCCTTTCTTTAAAAAATTCTTCAAACAGATTATAATTTTGTATTTTGAATTTTGCTATTGCTCGACTTAGCAGCAATTAAAATATTTTTGGAAAGTATTTTTTAATTAAAGTACTAGATAAAATTTAGACGCATAAATCAACCTAATAAAATTATAATTTTATTTCTGTAGGGACTACGCCAAACTTTTTTTGAGGAAACCTCAAAAAAACAACTGGCTTGTTCCATGGAACGTCCCTACATCATAGGCTTAATTCAGCCAATTTTTTGTAACTTAAATGCTACAGAATAAGGTCTGCTTTTAGCATTATTTAACTGTCTATCATTTTCTGCTAAATAAAAACGATCTTCTGTTATTCTGGGTTCTTCAAAATCAATAATATTAAAACCAAAATCTTTGAATGCCTTCCAATAATCTGATAATGGTCTATGAAACCAGATAAAATCTGAAGTAAAATGTCCCCAAGGCATTTCTATACATTTCTGCCGCATAAAATATGAAAAATTCCATTCATATATTATTCTTTTTTTTATTAGTACAAATATATAAGCGCGCTATAGTTCGAGTTTTGCGATTGCGCTTCACGCACTGGCATAGCCAATCGAGACTAGTTTTTTAAACCTATCTGCGTTTATCTGCGTTTATCTGTGGACACATTCTATAATTCAAATATTAAACTAAATCTAGAAGCATCTCATTACTTTCAGAAAAACCAAGACTTAAATATACTGATTTACCCGACGGCGAAGCATTTAAAATTGCTCTAGTACAGTCGATCGCTTTTAAATATTCTATAGTTTTAGCTGTAAGCTTTTTAGCGATTCCCTGTTTACGATAATTTGGTTCGACATAAACACCCCAAATATAACCATATTTACGTTCTCGATCGATAATAATATCGGGATACAAACCTGCAAATAACTGACAGCTTGCAGAACCAACTATTTCACCATTAATTTCTGCAACAAAAGCTTTGTATGCTAATTCTTGACGAGCGCGATCGATAAACTGAAGAATAATTTCTAAGCAATTGGGTTGAATCGATTCAACAGGAATATTATTGTCCAACCACATTTTATAAAAGTGTCGAGCGATCGCTGAATCTTCTTGTTGAGTAGTTTCTCTAATATTTAGCATCACTAGTCAATTGTTATTTGACGTAAAACCTTTTTAATTTTTTCTTCTGGTTGTTGTCCAGATTGAGAATATATTATAGCTATTTGAGTGAGAGTTTTGACTTTTTTCATCAATTACTACTGTGATTTTTTGTGCTTTCAATGCTTCGAGAGTTAAGGTTAGTCTTCTTTCTTTTAATTGTGTTGTTGACCAAGGTGAATTAGCTATAAAATGATGTAATGATTGAAGTGAAGATATTCCTACTACTTTCGCGATTTCTGGTAATGACTTTCTCTTAATTGGTAAGGCGCGTCAATTCTGAGGTTACCTCAGAATTGACGAAAGCGCGCCGTGAGACAATTCCTTGATGTAAATATTTAAAACATCTCTTTACTTCTGACTTCAGGAAATAGATCGTTATAAGCCGAGCAATATCGATCTATGAGCGAAACCGTTGGTTGAGAATCTCTTTTTAAATGTTTGAGAATTTGTAATTCTACATCCATTTTCCTATCTAGCTTGTAGCCGCTTATAGTTTTGATTCTCTTATTTTAAATTCTCGGAGAGTGACAAAAGAGGGTTATCTGACTCTTAATTTTCTTGCGCTTACCCTGCCAAGTACCGTAAGGTGTTCGTTCCCTAGACCCTACCAAAAACTTGAGAAAGAGTCATTAAAGTTATCTTTAAGTAACAATTACCTTTTTTGTGGGAAAGTAAACAATTACGATTTCGGAATATATAAACACAGTTTAGCTATCCACACAAATGGAAAAATTTCCTTCAAATTCAGCAACTTTCTTGAAGACCACCACTTGAGTATCACCTCCAGGAACAAGTTTTTTTATTAGTTTTTTGCTCAAAGACCGCTTTCCTACGTCATTAAGAGTTTTTGTTTTTACAACTTCAAAACCTAACGGACAGATCATTTGAATTGTTTGTGGCAATGTGTACTCTTTCCAATGCAAACCAACAACCATATTGTCTTTAGGGTTAAGTTGAGCGAATAGTTCATCGACACTAAATCCTGGAGTATTACCCGTAATTAAATATCGAATTCTTTTCAATAAATAAGAGCCATTGGGCATCGCTATATAAAAATAACCGTTAGGCTTTAAAATTCTATTGATCTCTGCAAAAATAGGCAAAGGATTGAAATTAAGATGTTCAAGTGTTTCACAAGCTATAACGCAATCCTGAGAAGAAGAGGAAAAAGGAAGTCGATAATTACGCAAGTTAAAAGCTTGAATTTCAATACCCATAATTCGATAGAATGCCTTAACATTTTCTCTAGCAAAGAATTCAGGTATGTCACAGGCAACAACGTTTGCTGAAGCTAGAGACAGTGCCTTGGAGACAATGCCCAAAAAAGCTCCAAGCTCTATAAAATTTAGCCCTTGAAGACTATTATGTTCGGGAAAAAGTTGTATTATGTCAGATACAGTTCTTTCATACGCTGATAACATCCCTCTTACATAGGTGATTTCTCCCTCTCGATCGCCAATTTCACGAAGATCGGGTGGATTGACTCGAAAATCATCAAACGCTTTATGGATAAGACTAGTGCTATCTAGAGCTAGATTCATTTGAAGATCCTTTTAGATTAGACGTGGTTAAAAATTATAGTAAGTCAATGAATCTTCTTCTGAGGTTCGGTTAAGAGGGACAAACGACAAGATATTTCGATTAGTTCAGTTGTAATTGGTTTAACCTCTACTCGGTAGTCGATAAGCTTTAGTCACAGAGTATGGTAGGTGTGAAGTGTGAAGCGTAACACACCACTATTTTAAGTCTGGTGGGTTAGGTTAGATAGAAAGCGATCGTAAGTTAAAGCTATTTCGTTTAAGGCATCAACTCTATAAACCTTATTTTCGACATTAACAGCAATTTGAAAAGCTGCTGTTAAAAGCTTATTAGAAAAATCATCCACTTTAATATTAAATTCAAATCAATTCAATTATTTTAACGCGATCGAAACTAATTTTTTAAACCTATCTGCACGGCGTGCCAAGCAAGTCTGAGGCAGATAGACATATCTGAAGAAACCTTAGATATTTCCGCCTTAGAAAAGCACGCCTTTTTATCTGCGTTTATCTGCGTTTATCTGTGGACGCATTTTAAATTCAAAATAGATAAAAATATCGAGATACAAAGTCTGCCCTCATCTGTCATTTGTTACGCTAAACTTCGATTAATTGATAGTGTGAAATATCCTCATCATTTTCCATTTCTTGTTGCGATCGAACAAGAGTCGGAATAATAAATCCGTTGTAGCGAGAAAAGCACGACAGAAAGCGATCGCCGATCTGGACAATTATACCTGCATCAACCAAATTTGAATGTTCATCAGAAAAAGACGGATCGTTACCGATCGAATTAGGGTGTGTCACAATTTCTTCGTATCCACCAGTTGAAGTTCGAAGCATTTCGCGAAGTACGCTTCCAATCGGTGTCGAATCTTCTATACCTCGCATAGCATCTTCTTCAGATTTAAAAGGTGTAAAATCTGTGAAATACAAAACCGTTCGAGCAATCCAAATGCGATCGATGACGGCATCGGCAAACAAACAGATATCGTGTTTTGATGGAGAGTATGCGCCAGGTTGTGACTCAAAATGAACGGTAATCGCTTCGTCGGATTTATTCTGGGTTGCAGCAGCGAGACTGACAGGAAAGGCAAGCACGCGATCGGTGGAGAAATCGAACACGAATTGGTACGCGCCATCGTGGAATACGCGCGATAAGCTTCGACGCTTCATCGAGCGTATCAGCGTTAAGTAATCGTTATTGTAAGTGATTAGTCGCACGGAATGACAGTAAAAGTTTAGTTTTCTTGTAGGGTAGTTTCTCTAATATTTAGCATTAACTAGATCTAAGCTCAGATGAAATAATAACAAAATTTCTACTTGAGTAAGAAAAGCTTCGGTAATAATGACAAAATGAAACCAAGAAAACTAATAATTCTCGTTATCTTTGTTTGGTTGTTTGCTTTCTACCCGATCGATTTTGCTTATGCTCGTGGGGGTGGAGGTTGTTTTGTTGCAGGTACTTCCATTCTGACACCTTCAGGAGAAAGATCGATCGAAACTTTGCATCGAGGCGATCGCGTTGTCAGCTATAACTGGGATACTCAAAAAACTGAAGCAGGAATAATTGGAAAAATTGAAATTCTATCTGCACCTGAGTATTTATTAATCGATCGCCACATTAAAGTTACGCCGACTCATCCATTTTATGTTCGGACTAGTCAGGGAATAAAGCTAACTGAAGCGCAATATCTCAAAATAGGCGATCGACTCATCAAAGAAAAAGATTTTAGTTCGCTTATTTCTAGTATCGATCGCATTCGAGAAAAAAATACCGTCTACAATCTCATTGCTGTTAATCCGAATCACAACTTTTATGCAGATAAAATTTTAGTTCACAATAAAGGCGCTAGTGGTGGTGGCGGTGGTTTTGGAGGTGGTGGCAATAGAGAGACAGTTTCGATCGATCGGAAAACCATTCCCTCTTTGATACTATCTTCGGTTATCTTAATATTTTCTATTTTGCTTGTTTCTTATTGGCGCTATATTTATAATTTTGCTCTTTTCTCTAGCAAGAAATTTACAGACAATGAAAAATTAATTGAATTTACCACCAGTATTAATCCTAATTTCACCAATCGATATTCGATCGCTTACATAAAAGATAATCAAATTTGGAAGCCGATCGCGATTGAATCTGAATTAGACGAGCAAAAATATCAATTTCTGTGTACCAAGTCAGAATGATCGGAAAAAGTACGCAATCTATTTTTTGAAGATCGACAAGACTGGATGAATAAAAATTTCGCTCGCATGAAGCAGTATTTAACTAAATCATTTCAATCTCAACAACGCAAACTATTTCAAAAAAATTTTGGTGGTGACAACTTCGATATCATCTACAATCCAGAATTACTCGAACTCATACCGATTAGTTACAAACACGAAGAAGATAAGCATTTCCTCAAAGTACAAATAAATGCAAAAATGGTCAATTTTATACTTTCACCAAAAGGATACATACTTAGTGGCGAATCTTCAGCACGTTCTTTTACCGAATATTGGACTTTTGAAATAGATTTAAAAAAAAATTGGTATTTAAGCGGTATTAATATAGAAAAATAGATTGCACTAATTTATTTAAGTAGTCTTTCTATTTTTTCTATCCAAAGTTTTGATGAGTTATTTTAGTTTTAGAGAAGGAATATTTTTATGCATAAACGGTTCTAAATTCGTAAGTTTCCAAAACAAATTATTCAGACTCTAAAGTTAAAAATTCATGCAATTCTTTAATGAAAATAGGAGTAGATTGCTTGTCAAGATCGGTTGAAAGAACATCTTGCTTTGATTCGATCGCTTCTTTTAGTTTTTTAATAGCTTCATCTTGTGTATCTCCCTGACCGACGATTCCATTTTCTAAACACAGAGCAACCCAGTAACCCGAGCTTTTTCGTAAAACTACAGTATAAAAATCCATCTTAATTGATTTTTCCATCTAGACCTCCGCAAGGGTACTCCCGCCACAACGAAGTTTGGCGGTGAGACGGCACTTACATGGCGAAGTAAATTCGCCATACGTTGCCTCAGGAATTGCGCGACAATTGAAGGGGTTCGATGCCCCTTCAATTGTCAATCTTTTTCTTGATTTTCTTTTTAAGACTACGAATGAATTCACGAATTACCTCTGTTTGAGTTCTGTCTTCTTGTTCACAATACGCTTTAAGGATTTCTAGTTCTTGTTCTGGCAACCTAATATCTATGCGAGTAGTCATGACATGTACGGAAATATGCTGTATAATGACTACATGCTACTCACTTACCAGTACAAACTCAACCCTACGCCGCAACAGGTTGTCATACTCGAAACCTGGGGTGAGTTGCTGCGTCGCCACTACAACTACGCTTTAGGGCAAAGACTCGACTGGTTGAACCTTACAAGGTCGCAGATTGACCGTTGTAGCTTGATTTGTGAACCGATTGGTGATGTTCCAGCAAAAGTTGATTACTACACACAAGCAAGCGACCTCAAGCAAACTAACGAACTATTTCCTGAATACAAAAACATTTACGCCGACTGCCAACAACAGAACTTGATGAGATTAGATAAGGCATGGAAGCGGTGGTTAATACAAGACTTGAATGGCAAGCGGGGAGGAAGACCGCGTTTTAAAAAACGTGGTGATATTTGTTCATTCACTCTTCCGCGTGTTAATTGTCCCAAAGCAGGCGCACATCTAGTAGGCAATAATCTCAAGCTGTCTAAGATTGGTGAAATCGAAGTCATCCTGCACAGGGCAATTCCAGATGGATTTGAAATTAAACAAGCAACAATTCTAAGAAAAGCTGATGGATGGTATGTCAGTTTGTCCTTGGAAGACAAGACCGTTCCTGACGTACTGCCTATTGACGAAATCAAAACTGCTACTGGCATAGATGTTGGTTTAGAAAAGTTTTTAACTACTGCTGATGGACAAAGTATTAAAGTGTCTCAGTATTATCGAAAAGCACAAGTAATTTTAGCTCGTCAGCAACGTAAGCTTGCACGTAAAACTAAAGGGTCTAAGAACTATCAAAAGCAATCCAACAAGGTGTCTAGGCTTCATTTACACGTTGCAAGACAGAGAAAAGAGTTTCATTATCAAGTTGCTCATTGGTTAGTTAACTCCTATGACTTAATTGTTTTTGAAAACCTAAACATAAAAGGACTAGCTAGAACACGACTAGCTAAGTCGATACTAGATGTCGCTTGGGGTGCATTTCTTCAAATTATGCAAGCAGTAGCGGTAAGACGCGGCAAGCATACAAGAGGTGTTGACCCTAGAGGGACAAGTATCAATTGTTCAAGATGTGGTGAAAGAGTTGAGAAAACTCTTGCGGTTCGTGTTCATAGTTGTTCTTGTGGGTTGGTTATTGACCGGGACTGGAACTCAGCACTTAATCTTTTAAATCATGGGTCGGTTGGACTACCGATTCCTGGCTGCGGAGGCTTAGAGGTTACTCAGCCTGTGAGGCAGCAAGTCTCATTTGTGAATTTGAGATGCTCCCGCTACACTGCTTGCAGTTAGCGGTGAGAGTTGTCACAAGCATATTCAGGCTTTGAGTAGTCGATCGCCGAACCGATCGCCTGTACCCCATTTAAATTCCTAATTCCTTAACCCTATTTCTTCCCGATCGCTACCTAAATTAAAGTCATCAACAGAAATTTAGGGGTTTAGAAAACATGGATACTCAAACAATGCTGGAATATTGCAGACTAGCAAACGTTCGAAAAGGCAAACGAATCGTTATTCTCGGTGCTGGTATTGCAGGTTTAATTGCAGCATATGAATTAGAACGTCTCGGTCATCAAGTAGAAATTTTTGAAGGTAGTTCGCGTGTCGGTGGACGAATTTGGACTCATCGTTTTGGAGAAGGAGAAAAAGCATCTTACGGCGAACTTGGTGCAATGCGTATCCCTAACGAACACAAACACGTTTTGCACTATATCCAAGAAATGGGACTAACCGACAAGCTATGTAAATTTATGACAGTCTTTGAAGAAGACAACGCCTTGATGAATATGCAAGGAAAAATTTTTCGCATGAAAGATGCTCCTCGTATCTTTGGACAGCATTATCAAGGAATCTTTTCAGACACTCGTTACAGTGAAAAAACTAGATTATTTGCAGCATGGTTAAAGACAATCGTCGATGCGATCGCGCCTGGAGAATTACGTGAGAGTTTCGATCGCGACCTAAATTTACACTTGATGGATGAATTAGAAAGACTCGATCTAGAACCTTTCTTTAGTGAAGATGGCAATACGATCGACCTTCATTCCTTTATCAAATCCAATCCCAGTTTTCGCGCTCGTTGTCACAAAGACTTAGATATGTTTTTGGGGGATATCCTAATCGAAACCAGTCACGACTTATTACAACTAAAAGGCGGGACAGACCAACTAATCGATCGCCTGGTTAAATCGATCGAAGCTCCCATTAAATTAAATCGAGAAGTAGTTGCCTTGAGCATCTTAGAGAATGAAGTTGAAATATCTTGGCGAGAAGATGACAACTCGTATGTAAGTCGTTATGACTACGTGTTATGTACCATTCCTTTTTCGATCGTACGCAAGATGGAATTAAGCGGTTTTGACAAAGCCAAACTAGATGCAATTTATAACACCGTTTATTGTCCTGCTACTAAAGTTGCTTTTCACTGCGCTCAACCTTTTTGGGAAAACAATGGCATCAAAGGTGGAGCATCTTTTAGCGGTGAAGGCATTCGTCAAACATACTATCCTTCAGTCAAATTCGATCGATCTGTCGGTAGCACATTTCTAGCTAGTTATACTATTGGCGATGATGCAGACAAATTAGGAATGATGGCTCAAAGCGATCGCTATGCCTATGTCGAGAAAGTTTTGAGTCAACTTCATTCCGAACTAGAAACACCTGGAATGGTATTAAATAGAGCAACGATTGCCTGGGGTAACTATAAATGGAGTGCTGGCGGTTGTTCGATTCCTTGGGGTGGCGAAGAAAAAAATGGATTACAGCAACATTTCTATTATCTAGAAGCTGCTCGACCTCAGAATACACTATTTTTTGCAGGAGAACATTGTTCCAAATTTCCAGCTTGGATTCAAGGTTCGATCGAGTCAGCATTAGAAGCTATATACGAAATTGTGGCATACAAGCCGATTGAAGTCAAAAGGCAAAAATCGATCGGCAAAAGTAATTACCACTCAGCACTTCAAAACTCTAAAGTCGATCGCGCTCTAAATCGTAAATGACTTTTTCAGCCAACCAATCAACCGAGCGATCGGGATGACTAATATTTGCACCCGCAATTAATCGATTAGCTGTAGAGCGATCGTTATGTACGAGTCTCAGTAGTTTTTTTCTCAGTTTGGGATCGGTTCGATCGATCCAAAGAGTATTATTTTGGCGATCGTAGTTAGCAATGACAGTATCGAAAGATAAAGTCTTATTCTTTTGGTTGCGATGCCAAATTAGACTTAACACACCAGCTCCTAATGTCGTAATTCCCAGTATTTTGAAAGCTTCATCGTTTGCTAAATTTCCTGGAAAATCACGAGTTGAATCGGCATTTGGAATAGATAATTGAGCGCTCGAAGCAACAGTCTGTGTTTCATTCTCGGCGCGATTGAGACGAGCGATCGGTAAAGAAAAGATCGAACTACCCAAAATTGTCAAAGCGATCGGAACAACAACAATGTTATCTAATCGAAATACTTTGAGCATTAAAGTAATTTACAACTCCTAAAAGCATTGGAAATATTTTCTATTTTTAGTTTGACGGTTGACATCCTGCCTCATCTAAATTAATTCGCAAGGCGAGTTAATTTTGAGAAGAGGGATTCCCAGGTCGCCCTGAGATTTTCCTGCTTCAACCACACTACTTGCTACTGCATTGTTGCCATTGCAGTAGTAGAGGTAGTCGTGTCCACAGGCGTTTTCTGTACGGATGCCGAAGGCAATTCTGAGTTCGACTCAGAATTGGAGGACGTGGTGGGCGAAGCGTCTTCGCCCACTTCAACCGTCCGTGCATCCTTATTCAATACAGACGTTAACATATGCCCTACGTTACGCAGTCCAGACTCCAAAATGTTTTTGGCGGCGTTTTCATCTCTACACAAGCTTGCACCACACAAGCATTCATGAGTCCTTTGGCTAAGAGTTTTTTTGACGATCGCGCCACAGGACGAGCATTTTTGGCTCGTATACTGTGGGGGAACTGCTACAGTTACTACTCCGTAGATAGCGCCAAAATATTCTAACCAACGCCTAAACATTGACCAACTAGCATCAGTTATTGATTTAGCTAGCTTGTGGTTTTTAACCATATTTCGTACCTGCAAGTCTTCAAACGCCACTAAGTCTACCGACTTAACCACGCACTGAGCAAGTTTGCAAGCCCAGTCATTACGTTGACGTTGAATCTTCAGGTGCGCTAACCCTAGCCTATTCCTTTGTTTGACTCGGTTTTTTGACCCCTTTTGTTTGCGAGATAATCGGCGTTGTTGTCTTTTCAACCGCCGCTCGGATTTTCTCAAAAATCTGGGGTTTTCAACTTTATTCCCCTCGTTGTCAGTGTAAAAATGCTTCAACCCTACGTCTAAACCCAAGGTTTTACCTGTAGGTTCGCGTTTGATGTTTCGTTCTACATCGACACAAAACTGCGCGTAATAACCATCGGCACGACGAACAACTCTAACTCGTTTAATTTGCTTGAGTTGGTAAAAATGCAGATCGCGAGTTCCCCACATGAAAAATGTACCAGCCTCAAAGCCATCGGTTAAAGTAATATATCTACGACAGTCTGATAGTTTCCAGCCTGAAGTTTTATACTCTACGGATGCCCTGGTTTGAAGACGTTTAAAACGCGGGAAGCCCTTTTTCCCTGGCATTTTCTTTTTGCAGTTATCAAAGAATCGAGCAATCGCTGCCCAAGTCCTCTCTGCCATCGCTTGACGCGCCATTGAGTTAAGATTTTTAACCCAAGGAAAGTCAGGGTTATCGGCTAAAACCTTACAGTATTTATTGAGATCGTTTCGGTGTTTTGCATGACCATCTATCCAATATCTAAGGCAACTGTTACGAACAAAAAGCCCAGTACGCAGTGCCGAATCCAACGCTGTATATTGAGCTTGTGTTCCTTTAAGTTTTGCCTCTAAGACAATCATTTTATCACTTAAGACTAGTGATAAGTGTATCAGAGTTAAAAACAAAAAGCAATATACACGCGCCAAACCTTGGCGGGCAGAGCAATCCCCCACCAAACATCTTGCTCTCTCTTCGTCGCTCGTTATAAGGATCGGGGTTTTACGCCCGATTTGATAAAATTAACATGTCACACAAAATTATGTATAGATAAGCAAAAGTTTTAGACTAGTTTCGATCGCTTTTAAAATTTCTATAGTTTTTTCCCCTTTACATAACTTAATTAGCAACGAAAAAAGTTTATTTGAGGGTTACAATTTGAGTATAGCTTTGCAGGGACAGTGTGTCTAAAATTCGCTTCACTTTCTGTAAACCCTTGACATAGCGTTAAAATTTTTCAAAAATAGGCAAGTTTATAGAGCCTTTTTAAGAAGGTCGATCGATTAATTTTTTAGGTAATGTAAATCGATTGTAAATATAATCTTGACAAAGCTTCGATTATCTTGTTTGAACTTGAATGATAACTAAAATAGACGTTGACTCTCAAAACTGCAAAGCAAACAATAAATACTATGGATAATTACTCAATCGAGGATCGCTCGTCAGAAGTTTCGATATCAGTCACAGATTTACAACGTCAACTTAATGACTCACTCCAACAATTATCTCCAGAGCGATTACAGGTGCTTGCTGATTTTGCAGCATACCTAGCAAATGCTGAAAGCGAAGCCGCAACTCAAGAACTTTTGGCAATTCCTGGTTTACTAGAGAGAATTAAACAAAACCAAGCAACCCCAAAAACTAATTATACAAACTGGAGAACTCTTCGATCTGATGTATGAAGTTCTTCTTCATCCTGATGCTCAAAAAGTTTATGTTAATGCTGACAAAGCCCTAGCTAAAAAAATTGCTCGATGTTTACAGCAATTAGAGCAAACTCCCCAAATGCATCCTAACATTAAAGCCCTCAAAGGAGATTATGCAGGATACTATCGCTACAGAATCGGGGATTACAGGGTTATCTATTCAGTAAACGATAAACTCGTGCAGGTATTTGTTGTAGCGATCGCTCATCGTAGTGAAGCATATGAACCATGATACAAACGCATTTTAGATTCTAACGATGAAGTTTACTAGCTAAGATAAGCGATCGCCCATTTATTTTCGATCGCATTTTAAATTTTGAATAAAACAGTCCACAGATGTAGGCGTAAGCCGTGCCGTAGGCTACGCGGATAAACGCGGATAAACAGCCGATCGATTTTTTGTAAGCGATCGAGCAAACAAAAATTAAATTAAACGATTGAGATAATCCCAAGTAAACTCTTGAACATTATTCGTAGCTATCTCTGTCTGACTAATCAGATTACTCTCGTTATTTTAAATCTGACCCCAGTAAAGTTCTAATGCTAATGCAGGAGAGGGCAATATATAGCTAGTTTCTTCTATTTCACCAAAACTATAATCTTTATCAACAAAATCATCGCTATATTCTTTTTCCATGAATTATAGAAAGAGTTTGATACATTTTTTCTGTTCGTCTGTTAAGTTTTGCAATCCCTCAAAACGCTTTGTTCTGTGCAAATAATCATTATTTTGACTTTCTGTAGAAGACAAATGCTTAGGTGGGATTAATTCATCTATCAAACAGTCTGCTGGTAGAAATCCGCTAAAATCATCATAGTATTCAATTATTAAAGTCATATATGTTGGCAAATAATAATTAAATGCTTGATTATCAAACCAAACCAAAGGAGTGAGATTAGCTGCGATGACTGCTTCTAACGATATTTCTTTCCAATGTTTGTTTTTAAAAAGTTTTACTACTAACCTTTTTTCAGAATCTAAATGTTCCCATGTCTGATTAACAAGAAAATT
Source organism: Xenococcaceae cyanobacterium (assembly GCA_051657945.1). Lineage (GTDB taxonomy): Bacteria > Cyanobacteriota > Cyanobacteriia > Cyanobacteriales > Xenococcaceae > CAZJTL01. Next base: position 61,549 of record JBOFLQ010000295.1, read on the forward strand.
A
>JBOFLQ010000296.1:0-15250 GCA_051657945.1 Xenococcaceae cyanobacterium
GCAAAACTAGACTCACAGATGCGATCGAATACGAATTACCAGGAGGAATGCTAGCGGAATTGTTTTTGGGTTGGTGGGTAAATTCTCGTTTGCAAGATATGTTTCGCTATCGCCACCAAGTTACCAAAAGAGAATGCAATTTTCAAAAGTCAAAAGTTTAACCTCGCACCTTTATTCAAAAGTTAAAAGTCAAGAGTCACTCATTTTTAACAGCCGTTACTTTAGGATTTTGGTTTGTGCCGATAAATTTAGTACTGCAGCACTAGCAATTGACGGGGTAAAAAGAGGACAAAGAAAATCTAACTCGATCCCGCAACTTACACGGCGAGTGCAATCGCGATCGAAAATTACCACTATTTTTTTAACGCAATAGTTTTTGAAAGCAAAGTCATAATAACTCCAATCTAGACTGGATTTTAAGAGTGGAAATGTTTTTCATTCAAACTTGTCTATCTAAACCAGAGCGCGATCGGAAATTACACCTATTTTTTTAACGCAATAGTTTTTGAAAGCGAAGTCATAATGACTCCAATCTAGACTGGATTTTAAGAGTGGAAATGTTTTTCATTCAAACTTGTCTATCTAAACCAGAGCGCGATCGGAAATTACCACTATTTTTTTAACGCAATAGTTTGTCAAAGCGAAGTCATAATGACTCCAATCTAGACTGGATTTTAAGAGTGGAAATGTTTTTCATTCAAACTTGTCTATCTAAACCAGAGCGCGATCGGAAATCTATTCCTTTAGCGCAATAAATTAGGAAACAGCAAAAATTTCTGCATAGTCGGGCGAAAAATTAGCGCGAACATCGGCAAATTCGCCAGGACTAACAGCTTGCTGTAAGACAGAAAAGACCGCTCGAACGTGTATTGCGGCGGCGGTTGGTTCGACTGACTCTTTTTTACTAACGCGATCGATAAATTCTTGGAGATCGAAAAATTGACCGTTTTCGCCTTCTCTACCTTTGAGATATTGTGCGAATTCGTGTGGCAATTGCGAGGCTAAATCTTTTGATTCATCGCCGACAATTCGTTCTCTAATTGTTTCTAAAGTGGCGCGAGTAGCTCGTTCTGCTTCTTCGCGCGAATTTAATTGTGCAACGCTTTGAACGTGTTTGATAAATTCGTCGTATTTCATCGCTTATTTTTTAATGACAATTGGGCTGCTTGTCTTTTAGCTTATTCCTTGGCGCGATCGACCAACTTCAATCAAAAGGGATAAATTTTTCCTCTCTATTTAAGTATCGGATTCATTCTCGAAGAAGGATTGGCGATGGAAACGCTATGGCAAGTAGTACAGTCGATGCAACAAGCAGCAGCAGCGACAGAAGTAAAGATTATTACGGGAGATACTAAAGTCGTCGATCGCGGTAAGGGAGATGGTATTTTTATCAAAACTACAGGAGTCGGAGCGATCGAACACGAGCAATTTATTGCCCCTACTTCTGTCGAGATAGGAGATCGGATTATTCTTAACGGCGATCTAGGTCGTCATGGCATGGCAATTATGGCAGTCAGGGAAGGTTTGGAATTTGAGACGACGATCGCTCGTGATTCTGCTCCCTGTAGCTCGCTAGTGCTAGAATTATGAGCAGCAGGGTTAACCATTCACTGTGTGCGCGACCTGACTCGTGGGGGATTGGCGAGTGCGCTTAATGACCCATGCGATCGCAGCAGGTGTTTCAATTCAGATTCAAGAATTAGCAATTCCAGTTAGAGAAGACGTGCGGGGTGCGTGTGAAATTTTGGGTTTCGATCCTTTGTATGTAGCTAATGAAGGAAGATTTATTACTTTTGTTCCAGAAGCCAATCTCGATCGAGCTTTAAAAATAATCCAATCTCAAAATGACGAAGCTAATATCATCGGCAGAGTAACTGGAAAAAGTAGCAATAGTATTGGTTTAGTCACGATGGAAAGCACAATCGGGACGACACGCATTATCGATATTAATGGCGGTTACGCGGAATATGCTGTTGCTGACGATCGCTTTTGTTTTCCTATTCCAGATAGTTATAACGAGTTTTGCGATCGGTTGCTAATTTAACTCGTACTGATGGGGTAGAGTTTCTCAATTTAGCCCCTCAAATCCCTATTCAAACTGAAGTTGAGCTGTTTCCTCTTTTTTACCAAGGCTTCCGCCGAGGAGAAGGCAGAGGGCATTCTCGCAGAGGGCGCATATGTTTGATTTTTCGCGGATTCCTTCTCACGGCGCGCCAAGGCAATTCCGAGGTTACCTCGGAATTGACGCGCCTCACTTGTGGGGTATGCGCCCCCGCCACAATCTTTGATTTGGCGGTCTTCAATAGAAGAGTGGGTCGGAATCCCACGGAAATTGCTCATAAAAGCCTTCTGCCTTCGTTCAAGCCGATCGAGCATTGGCAGCTTTGAGAGAGGGGAAAGTTAATGGATCTGCTGTGTTGGCGATCGATTCTAACAGCTAAAGTAACGAATTCTTGCTTTAAGCGAATAGCTCACTTGACATTTAGTTGGTTATTCTGTTTAGATCGGTAGTCCTAAGCATATTTTATAGATGTTCTCGCCATGAGGGAACATTATGATTCATCACATTTCGATTCCTGCTAATAATCCATCCCATGTTGCCAATGTTCTGGCTGAAATATTCAAAGGGAAAGTAGGAATTTTCCCACCCAATCAAAACAGCTACATGGTGATGGCGGGCGATGAATACGGCACTTTGATAGAAATCTATCCTACGGGTAGTGAAATTGTTCCAGGCATTGACGACCAACAAGCGTCATTCCAGCAATCTTCTCATTCTGCGACTTATGCGGCAACCCATGCGGCGATTTCCGTACCAACCAGTAGAGAAGAAATTGAGCAAATTGCTGCACTCCAAGGTTGGCGAGTTTTACCTTGTAACCGAGATGGGCTATTCGATGTCATTGAGTTTTGGATTGAAAACAGACTGATGTTGGAGTTATTAACTCCAGAGATCGCTGGGCAATATCTTAATGTTATGCATCCTAGCAATGTGGAGAAATTTCTAACTGACCTTGCCCAAGTAGATGCAAGGGTATAGTTTGGAGGCAATTGTTTCTCAAACAGTTTTCCTAGCATCAAATAGGGCGATCGCAAGAGTAAAAAAACCCAGTCACCATCCCTCGTAACTGGGTTGAGAATTAGTTTATCTGACTACATTCGTGTTATCCCTGGAAAAACAATGCAGTACGGACAAATCAATCTGCCGAAGTTACTTCAACAGTCTTGTCCTCGTGAGACGACGAAATCGCGTCCTTAATTCCTTCAAGATTTACTTTCACTACTTTATTTTTTTCCTCTTCAGCTTTTGGCAAAGTTAGATTGAGGATACCGTTTTTATAATCTGCGGTAACGTTAGTGTTTTGAATCCGTGCGGGTAAAGGAATTACTCGTTGGAACTTACCGTAACGGAATTCGGAGTGAATTTTACCACGGACGTATCGAGCATCTCTCTGAGGCACAGAGATGTCCGAGGAGACTTCGGCAGTCTCGTCCTCATTTTCTTCAGTTTTGGTTTCAGATTTACGTTCGCCAGCGATCGATACATGGTCTACAGTTACTTGAATATCCAAGTCTTTAGCGGACATCCCAGGGATTTCTAGTTTGACATGTATTGCTTCAGGTGTTTCAGCGAGTTCGGCAGCAGGAAATCGACCTAAATTACCAAATTCACCTGCTAAAGTAGGAGTCATTACATCATCAAAGAGACGATTGAGTCTCAGTTGTAGAGAGTTCATTTCCTGCCAAGGATTGTAACGAACAATTGCCATAACTCTTTCTCCTTCTCTTAACAATTTTCTTGTCAATTGATTGATTTAAGAATTTATTTTCAACTTCAATTCTTATAATATTAAGAGAGATAAAACTACTCAAGTGTGGTTATAATCCCTATCTGGTATGGTTTTCTGCCCGAACAAAAAAGGGTTGATTGGGTAGGGGAAACTACACAGATTGTAGGTTCGGTCTAGCTCTACTTACTCTTGTTTAAGTCATAGGATTTAGTAATAGCGCGATCGCCACCGTTTCAATCACAATAATCCTGGTAACTGGACTAAAATTCTGGCTTGGTTGATGATTTTGTGTAGGCGATCGCGCGAGAGCAGATCGCCTCACGGTACTATTTTCTAAATTAAATTGCTTAATCTTTGCCGTCTGCTTATTTTGACAGCAAAAAACCTCGGCAAAGTTTGCTGAGGCTATAAAGAGAATTTATTGCCGATCGAGATCGGGCTAGCGATCGAATCTTTCGGATTAGCTCCGTTAGTATTGATAATATCCATCATCAAATTTTTGAAAATTATATAGAGTCGTTTAGAAAATGTAGTGAAGCGATCGCTTTTTCTTTAATATTTACTTATAAATACCTTCTGAAAGCTGAATGCTAATTGTTAACTATGCTGACAGCAGCAGAAATAATGACCAAAGAAGTAGTCACAATTCGCAGTTCGGCGACGGTTGCTGAAGCGGTCGAGTTGATGAAAGATAAAAGTATAAGTACTTTAATTGTCGATCGCCGAAAAGATCGCGATGCTTATGGCATAGTTACAGAGACTGATATCGTCCAAAAAGTAGCTGCTTATGGGAAAAATCCCTGTAAGATTCGTGTCTACGAAATCATGACTAAACCCTGCATTGTAGTCAATCCCGATCTTGGTGTGGAATATGTGGCGAGATTATTCACTAATTTTGGGATTCGTTGCGCCCCTGTTATCGAAGACAAATTATTAGGAATTATTTCGTTTACAGATATTCTTACTAAAAGTGATTTTGTCGAAAAACCTCAAGAAAAAATTTTAGAAGAAGAAATTGGGCAAGCAGTTAAAAATGCCCGTGCTATATGTGCAGAAAAAAGTCCGAGCGATCGAGAATGTAAACAAGCCTGGGATCTCGTTGAAGAATTACAAGCAGAAGCAGCGCATCAACAATCTAAAAAGTTGGAAAAGACTGCTTTAGAAGAATACATAGAAGAATTTCCAGAAGCACAAGAGGGATTGATTTATAAAAATTGGTGTAGTGGGTAGAGAAGGGAACAGGGAACACTTCGGCAAGTGGAACAGTGAGCAGTTCGACAGGCTCACTGTTTCACTTGTCGAACTGCTCAGTGCATCGCAGGGAACAGTAAATTGATTATCTATTCGCCGATAGCTGATAGCTTGCTCATTTAGAGACAAAAAATATGTCTAAAACAGTTGTAATCGATCCGAATTTAGAAAACCCAAAGAAACAAAATTATGGATGAAAGACTAACTCAAAAAATTCGAAACGATTTCGATCGCATTGCCCTATACGATCGCCCTGGATCGAACCATAATAGTCGCTATCACAATTTTCTACTCAAACAACTTCCCTCGCGTTGTGAAAACATTCTCGATATTGGATGTGGGAGTGGCGAATTTTCTCGTCTTTTAGCCGAACGTTGCGATCGCGTTGTTGCGATCGACTTATCTCCCCAAATGATAGCTGTAGCTAAAAAGCATTCTCAAGCATATGCAAACATCGATTGGAAAGTGGCGGATATTTTGAAATGGGAGTTCCCTGTCGAACAATTCGATGCGATCGTATCTATTGCAACTTTTCATCATTTGCCGTTAGAAAATTTGTTACCTAGTTTAAAAACCGCACTAAAACCAGGTGGAAAATTGATAATTCTTGACTTGATACAACATGAAACTATACAGGACAAATTGAGCGATGTAATTGCCGTTCCTTTAAATTGGATATGGCAAATACTCAAAAACAGGAATATTAAGCAGTCACCAGAAGCCAAAGCAGCATGGCGAGAACATTTTCGTACAGATAAATTTCTGAATTTTTCGCAAGCACAATCTATTTATACCAAGTCATTTCCTGGCGCAAAGGTTAGAAAGCATTTGTTCTGGCGTTATTCCACAGTATGGGAGAAGCCAGCAGAAGACGACTGATGAATTTGGCACAGATTACTCAATCTCATGCTTTGTCTTTCTTTCATTTGAGCAGTCCCGATTTTCTGTTGGGATGGGATAGCGATCGAGCCAAACGCAACATTTTTGGTTTAATTGAAGCGAACCCCGATTTAGCCCGTGCGGGAATTCGTCTACGCCAATTCGGACAGACTGTAATTGAATTATTGGGTGCTAAAAAAATTCATGCTGCTTGGGCAGTACCAGGAGGAGTGCGATCGCCTTTATGTGAAGAAGGTAGAACATGGATTCGCGATCGCCTACCAGAATCGTTCGAGACGATTAATCATGCTTTAAATCTATTTAAGAATTTACTCGACAACCAATTAAAAACATAAGTTGAAATTTTTGGTAACTTTCCCTCTTTATTTATGGGTAGCGATCGACTCAATTGTATGCTGATGCAAATACATCCAGTTTTAACGAAAGAAGAAGTTCTGGCTATCATCAATAATCGAGCGGGTGTTTATTAGCTTGTAGTCAAACTTCTTGATAGTTGCTCGATCGCTAACTTGAGAAGATTATCGATCTAGGTTATCGAGGGTATTATTGACAGCTTTTAAATTCATCTGGACGATTTGTTGTCCTTTCTTGCCGTAGCTTTTGACGATCGCATCTTTAATTTGAGCGATCGCTTCTTGCTTCGGTAAAATTCCAGCCAAAGCGAAGAAACATACTTGCATTACTTTATTAATTCTTCCTGCCATACCGCTTTCGCGGGCAACTTTATTGGCATCGATGATGTAGAATTTTAAATTTTTGCGAACGATTTCTTCTTGTACTTCGATGGGTAATTTATCCCAGACTTCATTTACTCCATAAGGACTATTAAGTAAAAAAGTTGCCCCATCTGTTGCCTGTTTGAGAATGTCTAGTTTTTCCAAAAAATTCCACTGTTGACAACCGATAAAGTTGGTGCGATTGATTAAATAGGTCGATCGAACTGGTTCGATCGAGAAGTTGCGATCGTATTCTAATGATGTATGGCTGAGATCGTCGTTAATAGCGATCGTAAAGTGATTTTTGGGTTTCTCTAGCGCTAGATTATCGAAAATTCCTTTAATCATAGCTGGATTGAATTCTTTAGAAGATAAGCCGTAGCGTCCGCCGATAATTTTAGGGTGTAGAGAAAGCCATTGTTCGTGTATGGCATTAACGACATCTAGATAAAGAGGTTTTCCTGCCGAACCTGGTTCTTTTTCTTTTGCTTGAAAATAAATATCGGGGTTTTGAGCAGTTCCTCTTAAAACTGACTGTCAAAAATTTAATTGTCTGGCAACGAAACAACTTGAAGCATCAATATTTCAGCTTAATCATGATAAGTAAGCCGACTCGTCGAAAGAGGAAACAGCTTCAGTAAACTTCCCCCGACTACACAGGACGACGAACGGCTCGATCGATCTAAAGTTTTTGTTTCTACTGGGCATTTTTTAAACCGATTGTTCGGTACAAAAAACACGATACCAAACGATTGGTACAAAAACAACAAAAAAGTTCGATCGCAACTTTAAAGCGATCGAACTTTCTCTCTAACCTCAATTCCTATTAAAGGCTAGGTCAAAAATCTTAGGGACATTTCCTACAAAACTAAGCAGCGGTTTCTGATAAATCGATTTTGACGACTTTATTTTTTTCAGAGACAGATTTAGGTAAAGTTAAATTAAGGATACCGTCCTTGTATTCTGCCTTAACGTTAGTATTTTGAACGCGGACAGGTAAAGGAATAACACGTTCGAATTTACCATAGTGAAATTCAGAACGAGTTACACCTTTGTTATCAGACTTAGTTTCAGATTTGCGTTCGCCGCGAATAGCAACAGTATTTTCTGTTACTTGTACGTCTAAATCTTTAGCTTCCACACCAGGAATTTCTAGTTTGAGAAAAAGAGCATCTTCAGTGTTTTTTAGTTCGGCAGCAGGAACTCTAACAAAATTATTTTTGTAGTGCATATTAATTGGTACTAACATATCTTCAAATGCGCGATCGAATTGACGTTGTAGAGTATTAATTTCTTGCCAAGGATTCCAGCGAACTATAGTCATGTCTTTTGTTACCTTTGAATTTAAGTTCTTTTTATTTGCTTCGTTACTTCTTATATTAATTATTTTCAAAAAGAAGGTTAATTCGGTTTTTAACACTTAGCTTGTGTTGATTTCCGCTAACCAATTAGTAACTAGATCGAGTGTTGTAATCTAGGTGTTTAACTGTCAATTATTTTGGTAGTAAAATCGCTCGCTATAAGTTTCTTTGATTCTTTTGCAGTTAAAGGTATACTAATTGCGATTGTGCTTTTTATATTTAATGATTGCAATTTACCCTGGTAGTTTCGATCCGATTACATTCGGACATCTCGATATTATCGAACGAGGTAGCAAGCTTTTTGAGAAGGTAATTGTTGCCGTCCTGTCAAACCCAAGCAAACAGGCAGTATTTTCAGTAGAAAAACGATTGGAACTGATTTCTGAATGCACGCAACATCTTGCTAATGTTGAAGTTGATAGCTTTGTCGGCTTAACTGTAGAATATGCTAAATTGCGAAATGCTGGCGTATTGTTGCGGGGCTTGCGAGCGCTTTCCGATTTTGAAGGCGAATTACAAATGGCTCATACCAACAAAACTCTCAACCATCGAGTGGAAACAGTTTTTTTCGCTACCGCACAAGAATATAGTTTTCTTAGTAGTAGCGTCGTTAAAGAAATAGCTCGTTTTGGCGGCGCGATCGAACATCTCGTTCCTGCTAGCGTTGTCAGAGACATTTACCAATATTATCGAGATTTGAAAGAGTAGCAAGGATCTTGCAAAGATGGTAAAGTCTTGGTGAGAAATTTAGAGGATCGCTTATTCTAGAAGAACTGTGTCAGTAACTTTTCGATCGCGCCAAAGGATTGAAACATGTTAAATCGAGTACCTCAAAGCGAACCTCAACAAGAAGACGATCGAACACAACGATCGCAACTTAAGCGCGACAATATAGCCAACCAGTTCGAGGCGATCGAAGAATTAGACAAACTCTTTGAGATTATTGCAAACAGTCCTCGTGTCCCCATGTTGGGATTAACCATGATTGATGAGGAACAGGTACTCGATCGCCTCGATTCGATTAAAAATAATTTACCAGAAGTACTCAGACAAGCTTGGCAATTAATCGATCGAGAACGAGAAATTGTTGAAGACGCTCAAAACTACGCTAAAGAAATTGTGGCAGAAGCCGAACAAAGCGCTGCGAAAATTTTAAGCGAAACAGATCTTGTCAGGCAAGCTGAAGCGGAAGCCGCTAAAGTTAAAATGGAAGTACAACAAGAGTGCGATCGTCTCAAACAACAAACTCTTGAAGAAATAGAACAAATACGTCAGCAAACGCGACAAGAAGTACAACAGTGGCGAGAATTAGCCCATGTTGAATGCGAAGACATTCAACATGGCGCAGACGATTACGCCGATGTTGTTCTCGATAACCTTGAAGGTCAATTATCGCAAATGCTTGAGACAATTCGTAGGGGTCGTCAAGAATTAAAATAAAAAATATAGTTTTATTATCTCAAATCTAAAACTTAGCGCAGTAAATTATATGTATGAAGTTACTCTAGACTACGCCAAAAATAATTTTGAAGAAATTATTGAACGTGCCAAAAATGACAAACAAGGAGTTTCGATCGTTCAAGATAACAAAACTTTCCTCTTAATAGATAAAGAAGAATTAGAAGCATGGACAGAAACTGCTGAGTTGCTTAAAAATTCAGATTTATTATCCGATATTGAACAAGCAAGAGAAGAATATCGTCGAGGAGAAACTTTAGCAATGGAAGACGTTTTTAAAATGGATAATGACTGATTATCAAATTCAATTTTCCAAGAAAGCTCAAAAAGATATCAGCCAGTTAACTGACAAACAACGAGAAAAATTTAAAAAAATTCTAGATACTATCTTAAAAGTAAATCCATTTGCAGGTAAACCTTTAAAGGGAAAGCTAAAAGGTTTATATTCCTATCGACTTTCTTATCAAGAAGATGGAATCTTATATGAAATTTATGAAGCAGATCTAGTAATTTTGATTATTAGAGCCAAAAGTCACTACGGAGAATAAATCTAGCTTTTATTATTCCCTATTTTCAAAATACTGATGACTCAGGTAAGGAACTGCAACTAATTCCCCTGAAGCATTACCTACTTTTACTTTTAAACCAGCGCCACCTGCTTTAGTACGAATGTAAGCCAAACCAAACGAACCGTTTTCTGTGTCCGTATAACTAGTCAAGATGCCAACCTTATCATTTTCGAGCGTTACGGTTGTATTTGGTTCGACAGGTGCATCTAATTTGACTCCCCAAAGTCTTTGTTTGACACCTTTGTAAGTATTCAAACGCGCGATCGTTTCTTGACCGATATAACAGCCTTTACTAAAAGAAATAGTCTGCCAAAGTCCAGCTTCGAGAGGATTGTAATCTTCAGTCAGTTCGCGATCGGGTGTCGGTCTTCCTTGTTGAATGCGTAACTGTTCCCAGAGAAGATCGCCTAAAGGAATTGCTCCACCTGCTGTTAGTTTACTCCAAATTGACGCTGATTCGGCTACGGGTACGATGAAAGTATAACCTGGTATTGCTAAGCCGTTACCGACAGCTATACGCAAAGAATCGATCGCTTGATGATTGTTTTGGGGTCGATCGATAATCGCGTCCATTCCTAATTCTTGAAGAAGGCGATCGCTTTGTTTTCCGACTAAATTAAAAACAGCATAATCGGTTGAAACATCGGTTAATTCTACCTTATCCATGGGAAAAATAAACCGATCGAGCCATTCCATCAACTTTTGACGGCGATGGGGTGAAACTAATATTAAGACTGCATCTTCAGTAACGTATGCTGTAGTTAAATCGATCGTACGTGCGGTAGAGTTAACAAAAACTGTTTCGCAACCCTGTCCTGGTTTTAGTGCCTGAAAATCGTTAGTACTTTGATTGTGGAGATAACGCAAGCGATCGCCGCCGCTAATTTTGATTATTCCCCAATGAGAGCGATCGTACAAAGCTATCCCTTCACTTGCTGCTTGAAGCGCGATGCGATCGTTATTAAAACTAACAGGTATATCTCTCTCAAAAATTGCACCCGCTTCTGTTTGAACTTTACGTAAATCTTCCATCATGCTTCCAACTTCCCTAAACAAATAATTTTCAAGCCTAATCAGCACTATTCTTGACTGGGTAAATTCTCAAACACCTCTTTTACTAACTGCCGTGCTTTAGAATCTAAAAGATACCAGTCAATTTCTCCTGTTTCATCAATTAAACGAGTATCAATTTCTACTTCGTAACTCGTAAAATTATTTTCTTTAAAATTTTCTGTTATGGCTGGATGGTAATTACTAAAACAGACTTGATAGCAAAGATTCCAAAGATCCACCTCTAGCGATCGCGCCATTCGAGTCAGACAAAGAATATAGCCAGGAAGGGGTTCGGTAATTTCTTTGTAACTTCCCTGCCAATCGGATGTGTCTAACTGTTTGCGAACGTTGTCGATTACCCGTATAAAAGTTGGTTGCATCAATGCTTGAGCTTGTTCCCAAGCAAGCATGTCTTTAAATTTCGGTTTCATCGCTCATCGTTTTTGCTTCATATTATTCACTATACAAATGAGCGTTAACCTTTAAAAAGTTTTTTGTCGGGCGATCGTTACTTTTTAGCATTTCTGTTCGGATTCGATTGAAAGTAACAGCATCAGAAATAATTAGTGCTGGGCGCTTTTTGGTAGCTGTTGCATCGGTAAAAGGAAATGAAACGACAACTACATCAAAATTACTTATTCGGTTTTTCTGGAATGAATTCGTCATATCAATTAAAATTCGATCGCGATCGGCGGCATTTTCTCAAACCATTACAAACCAGTCACGGCATTTGGAAGGTTCGAGAAAGCATAATTCTTTCTCTGACTGATGATTCGGGTAGGGTTGAATATGGGGAAATTGCGCCAATTCCTTGGTTTGGTTCGGAAACTATTGAGGATGCTTGGAATTTTTGTCAGCTTTTGGGGAAGGAGATAACGAGGGAGGAAATTGAAGCAATTCCAGACGGTTTGTTTGCTTGTCAGTTCGGTTTTGAGTCGGCATTGGGGGAGTTTCGCGCAGAGGCGCAGAGGCGCAGAGAGGAACAGAGAATTGATTTGCTGAGTTATAGTTTTTTGTTGCCAGCGGGAGAAACGGCGTTGAATTGTTGGCAAGTTTTTTGGTATAAGGGAGGAAAAACTTTTAAATGGAAAATTGGTGTGAAATCTTTTGAAGAAGAGATTGAAATTTTTCATAAGTTAATTCGCATGTTGCCAGAGGGTGCTAAGTTGCGGTTGGATGCTAATGGTGGATTGAGTTTGGAGGAGGCGCATCAGTGGTTGAAAATTACTGATGAGACTAATTCGGTTGAGTTTATCGAACAGCCTCTTCCTCCTTTTCAGTTCGATCGCATCCTGGATTTGAGTAATGTTTATAAGACGACGATCGCTTTAGATGAGTCGGTAGCAAATATAGTTCAATTGGCAGATTGTTATCAAAAAGGATGGCGCGGCGTATATGTAATTAAAGCTGCGATCGCTGGTTCGCCAAAACGTTTGCGTCAATTTTTTCAGCAACATCAAATCGATGCTGTATTTTCTTCTGTTTTTGAAACTGAAGTGGGAAGAAAAGCAGCCTTAAGGTTAGCAGCCGAGTTATCCAACCCCAATCGAGCTGTTGGTTTTGGTGTGAATAGTTGGTTTAAAGAAGAGGAAAACTAGCTAGAATTATTGAGTTGGAAATTACTCCAATAATTCTCTAACAAGACTACAAATTTCTTGGTAAAATAAATGACTTCTAAAACCAATTTAAATTCTAAAGTAACTTCAATATTCGATTTTTTTAAAAGTCCTTTAACAATATTAGTTTTAATACTTTTAGCGATCGTTCTCAATCAATTAAATAGTTTGTATTTATCAATAACTACGAGCGATCGCGAAGTTATTAATTTAATTAGTAGTAGCTTAGAAACTCAAAATGACTTAGTTACTGTCAGTATGTCTACCAAAGCAACAGTTAAAGTCAGTCAAAATCAAACTATTGCCGATCGCATCGAAGTCGGACAAGAAAACCTAATTTATGAGGGCGTGGGAACGGTACAAGCGGGAATAGATTTAACTCAATTAGAAACTAAAAAAATTGACAAACAGCATCATAAAATTCATCTAATTTTACCGCCAGCCAAACTAATAAATGTATTTTTAAATGTTAGAGATTCCAGAGTAATCGATCGCTACAGTCAATGGTTTGCTCCTGATGGAAAAAATCTAGAAGATGACGCTCAAGAACAAGCACTCAAATTAATTAAAGCAGAAGCTTGTAACAAAAAGATTTTGGAAGCAGCAACCAATAATGCTAAAGAACAAATCAAAGGCATTTTAACTAAAGCAGGATACGAAGAAATTACATTTGAAACTCAGTCTAGCGAAGTCGATCGCTGTTTGGCTTCCGTTTAAGAAAATTGTTGGTTTCAATATTAAAAGGGCGCTTTTTTAATAAAGCGAACTAATTAAACTGATGAGTTTCGAGCTAAACTTAATTTTGCATGGCATAGCGATCGCCCAACTTCTCGGTTAGATATTTCTACTGTTGCCAAGTTCCTGGGGTGATTTTCATCTAAACCTTCCTTGTCAATTATATATTCTCGTCATCTTTCTTTGCTTTCTTAATAGCTTCCTGGCAAAAAACTTCAATCAAATTATTTAAAGATCTCTTTTTTGCCTTTGCCAATGCCTCTAGCTCTATTTTCAGATTTTCATCAACTTGGCATTAGTAATTTCTGGAGTAATAAACTTCTAACACCAATTAACTATTTTCGTCGGTTTCTTCACCCAAAAGACGATCTAATATTCGCCTATTTTCAGTTTGTAATCCTCTGATTTCCGATTGCATAATATCAATCCGATTCAAAATTAGAGTAGTAGTTTCTTGTTGGCTTCGCTGAACTTCAATTAATGCGTCAATCGCAATTTGTTGCCTTTGTTGATTAGCTGTTATTTCAACAAGCGTTGTATTTATTTGTCCTATATTTTGCTCGTTTTTTAAAGCAGTTTCTGTTACTACTCCTAAAACGTTACTAACACGTTCTAAAAGATTTTCAATTCGATCTAGCTTTGATGGTTGTCCGTTAGTCATTATTTAGTCATAATATTTATTTACAGTCGTATTTGATTGATTATACCCTGCTTCAATCCCTGTAAGGGTTTTAATGTATTTGTAACAAATCAGACGCAAGATTATAAGAAGTATCACGTGTTTCAATCCCTGTAAGGGTTTTAATGTATTTGCAACGAAAATTGATGGTGAAATCTATTAAATATCACGTTAGACCGTGATATAATATTAATATGTTCGATTAAAGGAGGTGATGAAATGACGCAATCGAACGGTAACGGGAAAAGTGAGTACAAACCCGAAATCGAGTTTGAGTACTATCCTGAGACTGACATCTGGATAGAAAAAAGCTCGGACGGTGGCGAAAAATTCACTTATACCGAAGAAGTGTTGGAAGAGTTAGACGAAGACTCGGAATCAGAATCTAACTCCGACAACTAAGTTCAAAGTCCCTAGCATTTGCTAGGGACTTACCTACCACGGAGTATAGCAAAAATGGCATTAATTTATCCTTCTCACTTCCGCATTCTGCAAAGAGAAGTAGATGGGTGGACAATCGATCGCGGTCGCGTTTTTTACAATCATTCTGGGCGCGAGTATAACTTTAATGAAGACTGGATAAAATATGGAGTTACTAAGCAAAAGCTAGTCATTGAGTTATTTCGACAGTACGGCGGCAAATTAGGTTACTATCTTGCCAATCTCAGAGATAAAAAATACTACTACTGTGGTTTAACTGATGAAGATATTCAGCAAACTCTCTACTCATTAGGAATTGGGAAAAAGGAGAGCGATCCTCATGTCTAATCCTAATCCCATTCAAACAGAAGAATTAAAAGCCAAGCAGTATAAAGCTTATGGCGATGTCGATGTTCCGTTAGCTAAGAAAAGTCTTTCTCTTAGATTACCAGCAGACGTACAAGAAGCCTTAGACAATTTAGAACCAGAGGTGAGAATTCCTTTTTTGAGGAATTTGATTTCTGATGCTGTTAGAGAAAAGTTTGTTGAGGATTCGTGGGCGGAAAGTAGCGATCGCCATCAGTAGTAGATTTTTGTCGATCGCAGAATTTTAAGATATTTGTAACACGATATCTCCAACTAACAATAGTTGGGCATCTTCTGGGTTTCAATCCCTGTAAGGGTTTTAGATTAGTTGTAAC
>JBOFLQ010000297.1:0-5806 GCA_051657945.1 Xenococcaceae cyanobacterium
CTGTCGCGCGCGATTGAGCTTTGCTCACAGAAGAGGCGATCGCAACGCCACACCAAAAATTTCTTGTTTTAGCGCAATAGTTTTAAAGTAAACTCATAACGACTCCAATCTAGACCGTTAATTGATTGGGTGCATAACCTTTCAACAACGCCACCGAAAATTTCTTGTTTTAACGCAATAGTTTTAAAGTAAACTCATAACGACTCCAATCTAGACCATTAATTGATTGGGTGCGTCAACCTTTCAACAACGCCACACCAAAAATTTCTTGTTTTAGCGCAATAGTTTTAAAGTAAACTCATAACGACTCCAATCTAGACCGTTAATCGATCGGGTGCGTTAACCTTTCAACAACGCCACCGAAAATTTCTTCTTTTAACGCAATAGTTTTTCATAGAACACAGCTAAAGGTTAAAACTCAGCGGTGCAGAAAGTCCCCGAATAAAATTAAGCTGTTGTGCATTTAAATTTGATATATGGCTGTTCCTTCTGCCTTCTGCCGTCTGCCGTCTGCCGTCTGCCGTCTGCCGTCTGCCGTCTGCCGTCTGCCTTCTGCCTTTTCTCAACCAGCAAATTAAATGCCCTCCATGCTTACCATTTTGCAAATATTTGCTTAATTAGTGCGATCGCTTCATCGGCTGCTTGTTCGGAAGAAATCTTATCTACTAAAACTCTTTGTAAAGCTTTACCCCAAACATTTTCGTGGAGAACTTCGCTATAAGCTGGGTTTTGAAAAGTGTAATAAGTACGTGTTGAATTTTTGGTAATTGTTTTTGTCGCCAAAGAAATATGTGGTTCTTTTGGATCTGTCCAAAAAGAGTCTTTCCAAACAGGAATTAAAACAGGTGCATAACGACCGCCAGCACTTTTTAGATATTCCCCCATTACCTTTGGTTGCAGTAGATAAGAGACAAAATCTTTTGCTAGTTGCTGATGCTTGGATTTAGCAATTACAAGTGCTTGCTGAACTGTAACCAAGTCACGCATAGGCTTACCATTAGGCTTATTGGGAAGTTCCACAATCCCTAGTTTTTGAAAAGTATCGGGATCTTGTCGTAATGATACAGGAATGGAAAGAGTATGATTAGTTGTCATCACAATTTTGCGATTGAGCAAGTCACGGTTGTTGTCTGGACTCGACCAATGCAAAGCTTCTGGAGGAATATAACCTTGTCGATAAAATTGTTCGTACCAATCTAAAATTTTAATTATTCCTTGACGTACCCGATCGCGATCGACTTGAAGTTGACCTGTTGAATCTAAAATCATGACATCATATGCTTCTAATATTTCCTCGAACGTAGGAACAGTATCTCCAGATTCAACTGATACGGGTAAACCCAAACCATAAATATTCATTTTTTTCTTGGCACGTAGTTCATCCTGTACTTTTGTCCAGAACTGCCAAAAACCATTCCAATCTCTAGGAATGTCGCGATCGCTACGACCGACTTGTGTTAATAAATCTTTCCAATAGTAGACATGAGTTGTTGACTGATTGACAGGAACACCGTAATAACTGCGTTTTTTCTCTACATTGTTATAAAGATAAACAGTTTTTAAAATAGTTTCGGGATAAAGTTTTTTGACTGGCTCGATGATATCGGAAACATCTGCTAGCTTTCCATCCCAAGCCAAACGACCACTTACCGATCGCTCGGCTTTAAAACTCAAGATTAAATCTGGCAGATCGCCAGCTTGAATTGCTCTTTGAGCTTTGGGAAGTAGTTCGTCAGTGCCACTAAAAAAAAGGTCGATTTTGTTGCCTGTTTTTTTTTCCCAATTACCAAGAAGTTTTTGGAGTGCTTCATCTTCCTGGATGTTAAAACCTTTTTCCCACCAAATACTCAAAACATTATTCTTTGTCGAAGAGTCTGCCACTAAAACTCGATCTGGTTTAGAAGCATGAGTACAAGCGACGATGAGAAAGATTAGTGCTAATACGATCGAGATATATCTAATCTTTAATTTTTTAGGAGGGTGATTTAGTAATAACATTACACGAACAATTATTTTGTCTCTAAAAATTGAAGCTTAAGATTGCCATTGACTAAAAATTTGTTTAATTTTAGCGATAGCTTCGCCTGCACGGAGTGCAATCGCTTCATCGGCTGCTTGTTCTGAAGAAATTTTATCTACAGCTATTCTTGTCAGCGCTACTCCCCAAACATTTTCTTGAAGAACTTTACTGTAAGCGGGATTTTGAAAGGTATAGTAGGTGCGTGTTAAACCTTTGGTAATCGTTTTTGTGGCAACAGAAACATGAGGATCTTGAGGATCGCTCCAAAAAGGATCTTGCCAAACGGAAGCTATTGCGGGTGCATAACGACCACCACCACTCTTGAGATATTCTCCCATAACTTTTGGTTGCAACATATAGGAGAGAAACTCTTTCGCTAATTGCTGATGTTCGGAATCAG
Organism: Xenococcaceae cyanobacterium; assembly: GCA_051657945.1. Classification (GTDB taxonomy): domain Bacteria; phylum Cyanobacteriota; class Cyanobacteriia; order Cyanobacteriales; family Xenococcaceae; genus CAZJTL01. The sequence continues at coordinate 2,421 of JBOFLQ010000297.1, forward strand.
CAAATACAAGCGCTTGTTCGACAGTAACTAGATGGCGCATGGGTTCACCATTAAATTTGTTGGGAAACTCTAAAATGCCGATTTTATTGCGGTAGGTATCGAGATCTTGACGTACTGCCCCAGGAATTGCAAGAGTATGATTTACAGTCATCAAGATTTCACGATTGAGCAAACTGCGATTATTATCTGGACTCAACCAACGCAAAGATGCTTGTGGAATATAACTTTGTTTATAGAATTTTGTGTACCAGTCTAATACTTCAATAATTCCTTGACGCACAGAAGTGCGATCGACTTGAAGTTGCCCTGAAGAATCGAGAATGTTGACATTATATGCTTCTAAAATTTGCTCGAAGGTTTGAAAAGTATCTCCTGCTTCAACAGATAAAGATAAACCCAATCCATACACATCTAGTTTTTGTTTACTGCGTAATAGATCTTGTGCTTTTGTCCAAAATTGCCAAAAACCATTCCAATCAGTAGGAATATCTTTTTCGCTCAAACCTACTTGTTTTAATAAATCTTTTCTGTTTTCCCACCAAACTTTTATAATTTTACTGTCTTGGCGATCGCTTTTTAAGGCGATCGAATTTGAATTTGATTCAGAAAATAGTTGTTCTGATGGCAGTAAAGAATTACAAGCAACAATGCCAAAAAAAAGTATAAAAAAGATGAATATGTAGCGAGTTTTTACAAACATGACAATCTTAAAAAATCATTTCTTTCCTAAGATTTAGATTACTGGCATGGCTTATATGGAAAAATAAATAAATATTGAAATAATTACAGTTTTACCGACAAAATTTAGCGTAATTACTATTCATTTTCAAAAATTTGCTTGATTCTGGCGATCGATCGAGATTAGAAGCCCGATCGCACGACAAGATAAGCAAAATAGTACTTCTGGCTGGGGGTAGATGAAAAATAAGCTTCAAGTAAATAATATTGCCTCCAAAAGCTTTTTATTCATTGCTTAGCCTATGACTTCGCCCTGTAAGCAACTCCAAGATCGCAATTTAGAATTTTCCTGGAACGATCTTCGCACTTGCAGCGAACTCTGTCCGCCACCACCCGATCGAATTGCTTATCCTAGCTCGTCAGAACACTGCATTATTCTTCACGTTACCAACGCAGATAATTTAGAAAGACGACTAGATGGAGGAAAATGGCAGCGCAGTCCTTCGCATCCTGGCGGACTTACCTTTGTTCCCGCCGATCGACAAGTTGAATGGTTGTGGGATGCTCCTGTTGAATTATTAGAAATTTATCTATCTTCTGTATTGCTTGAGCGAGTAGCGCGAGAAAGTTTTGAGTTCGATCGAGGAAAAATCGAATTGCGCGATCGCTTTACTATTCGCGATCCTTTTTTAGAACAGATAGCAATAGCATTCAAAACAGAAATGGAACGAGGCGATCGAGTTAATAATCTCTATCTTGAATCGCTACAGAATATTTTAGCGGTTCATCTGTTGCGCTACCATTGCGCGATCGAGATTAGTAATTATTCTGCCCCCAAAAAATTAACTCAATTTCAGCTACAACAAATTTTAAATTACATTCAAGATAATTTAGGCAGTGAAATAGGGTTAGCAGAATTAGCCAAAATAGTATCCCTTAGTCCACATCATTTCGGTAGACTATTCAAGCAAAATATGGGAATACCGCCCCATCGCTACGTGTTGCAATGTCGCATCGATCGCGCCAAAAAACTTCTTTCTAAAAAACAATTATCTATGGCTGCGATCGCAATTCAATTGGGTTTTCACGACCAAAGCCATTTTACTAATGTATTTCGCAAGCATACCAATTTGACACCGCGACAATATCAAAATAGTTTTTAATTATTACTGAGCGGATAGATAACCAAGTTCACTATCTTTGCATTTCCTCCTGTTGCATAAATCTCGAACTCTTTATTAGATGAATTGGGAAAAAATAAACTGCTTAACACTACTCGTCCATCTCCTGCAAACACTTCCACCGAACTTCGATCTACGAGAATCCGAAGTTTTAAGATGCTCTTATTCTTGCCAGATGTATGTTGTGGCATCCGAGCGCTCTGCGATTTTTCACTGGGTCGAACATGCCTGAAGTCGGACACAAGTCCTTGATTTGTTGACATTGCTAGAGAAAGAGGGGCAGACAACCACTTACCGATAAACCCAGAATCTTGTTGTTTTAATTCTGAAGTCGAACCACCAGCTTCAGAAGCAGAGCGCGTTAGTGATAGCTCTCCCTTGTCGGCACCAGTCCGTCGCCATGCCAACACCATTCCTTGCCCTGTATTACCAGCTCGAAGATGAATCTTTATTTCAGAGTTCACTTTGGGCAAATCAGCAACATCAATTTCTATGTCAGCATCGAATGTAGTGGAACGAAAATTCTGAAGCTCTATTGGTGTCCTGTTGGTCAGAGGTTTATTCCGCAACAGAGTCACACGCTGTACGGTAGATTTTCTCAGAATCGCTAGTTCTGGAACAGGAGTTTGAGTCAGCCAATAGGTGCCATCATCTTTTATCAGACCCAGTTCTCGCGGAATGCTTAATTGACCTCTCCAGGGCGTTGTTGGAACTTGATGGGCGTAATACCAATTGTTTAGCCAGCCAGCCATAATACGTCGTCCTGGCGTACCAAACCAAGTTTGAGGCGCAAAAAAATCCGACCCAAAATCTAAAAGTCGAGGCTGCGACTCCGGTTTGAATTGCTTACCATCAAATGCGCCGACTATGTAGAAGCTACGTGAGGTAAACTTTCGCGACTTTTCACATTCCTGTATGGGTTTGGGGTTAGCGAGCGGCATTCCAGTACTGTCTCGAAGTCCCTGGCATACCAAGGGCGGAAGAAATCCTTCGCCCTTGGTAAGTACCCACTTAGTTTCTTTAGTCTTTGAATTGCTGACGGGTAACTCAATTAAATCTGGGGTTTCGGCGAAAGGGCCTAAAGTGGTAAGGCTACTATAAAGCGGAATAGAGGACAGGAGTTTCCACTGTCTCAGATTCGCAGACTCGTAAAGTTCGATTTTACTTCCAACCGCTAACACCATAATCCAGCGCCCTTTATAGGCAAATACCTTTGGATCTCGAAAATCTGGCTTAGTAGAAGGTGTCAAGTTAGGCAAGACACTCTCTGGCTCTTTAAAAGACTCGCCTCCATTGCAGCTAGCAGCAAGCCACTGGTCTTGGAGTGCGATCGCAGGAGTATTCTTCGTGAATATCGCAGCGACACAAAGGTTTGAGCAAACGCAGGGAAACTGTTTTGCTGCCTCGCCACTAACGATCGCCGCCGACCCCGAAAAGGCAGACCAGACTTGATTGCGATCGTCGCTACTGGAAAGGAGATCCATTGGCGGACTGAACATCGCGTCTCTGCGTCCAGACCAGCGAACC
>JBOFLQ010000298.1:0-9705 GCA_051657945.1 Xenococcaceae cyanobacterium
ATTTGTTCGACATTTTGTGTAATTAAAAATAATTTTTTGAACAGCTTTCTTCTATTATTAATGCTGTTTAAGTAAAAATGTTGAAGTTAATCAAAACTTGATTTTCAGTTTAAGTTAACTTTAAAAATATCAAAAAAATCGAGTTAAATCAGGCTATTCAAGCTAACTTTTTTTCTAAAAAACTGACGATAATGAATTTAAAGATATCGTAAAAAACAAGAAAAGTTTTCACTATTCTTCAGATAAACTTTATTTAGAAAAATGCACTCGCAAACTGCCTTAATCTTTAAACGTACTCGATCGCCATCCAATTGGGCAATTTGTCCCAAAGATAAAGCCGCATTTACGCCATCATCTCCGAAAAACAAATTGCAAACGATCGCTATTCCTAGATCTCCTAGGCGATCGACATGCTGTTTGAACTAGTACAAAAATATCTAGCGCTATCGTTAGAGTTTTTCGATCTCCCGTAGGGAGTGCTACGCAATCGCGAAATTGATTTATCTAAAACCAATACAAAATTATAAGCGCGCTATAGTTATCGGGCTTCGCCCTCTGCCCTCTGGAGGGGCTGGCATCGGAGGAAACCTCCGATGTTTAAACGCCCCGTCCCTCTGCACGTCACGCCTTCGTTCAAAGTTTTTCGATCGCTACTTCAAGGAGAACTAATTGTTAAACTTCCTCGATCGCCATCCAATTGGGCAATTTGTCCCACAGGTAAAGCTGCATTTACCCCATCATGTCCGAAAGGCAAATCGGAAACGATCGCTATTCCTAAATCTCCCAGGCGATCGCGTAAAACTTCTTCGATCGTCCAACTATTAATTCCCGTCGGCGCTTCGCAACGGCTAAATCTTCCCAAAGCAATGCCTTTAACTTTGGCAAAAGCACCGAGCGAACGCCATTGAGTCAAAGCGCGATCGATCCGATAAGGTGCTTCGGTTACATCTTCTAAGGCTAAAATAACGCCATCTAGTGAAGGTTGAATTGGCGTATTTAATAAATGAGTAGCAACAGTAAGATTGGCAGGAAGCAATACCCCACTTACATTTCCACCTCCCCAACCTTTGCCTTCAAGCGATTTTAACGGACGACCTTCAACACAGTCAAATAAGCGCTCGATCGACCATTCGGGTTCGTCTGCAATTGTAGTTAAAACGGGTGCGTGAACTCCAGTAATGCCCGAACTCGCCAAACTCCATAACAATCCAGTCACATCGGAAAAACCGATTAGCCATTTCGTACGGGATAATGCTAAGTCCTGTTTCCAACTCCAATCTTCTAATAATCTAGCGCTACCATACCCGCCACGAATACAGAGAATTCCTTTACATTCGGGATCTTGCCATGCTTCTTGTAGTGCGTCTCTTCTGTGGCGATCGTTTCCTGCTAAATAACCATCTTTGCTATCCCAATTGCTCCCCAATTCCACACGATAGCCTAAGCTTCGCCAAATTTGCAAACCTTTTTCAAATGCTTCAAATTCTCGCAAAGCACCACTCGGAGCAATAACTTTTAACAAATCTCCTGGTTTTAGAGGTTGTGGTAACTGACAGGGATAATTTGTTGTCATCAAATTTACTTCTGCGGATATATTTATAAATTATTCATTAGCAATTTGGACATCGCTAATCCAATTTTGTTGTTGGTACAAGTAAACAAAAATTGTGTCTACTATTGGCTAAATTTTATTCACCAAAGATTAAATCGAGTCGTTGTTGAGATTCTTGTAAAGCTTGTTTGGGTTCTTTTTTTCCTAAAAGTGAAGCTTCGATCGCTCGTCCAAAATTTTCTGAGAGACGATTGTATTTAGGAATAATTGGGCGAGATTTCGACCATTGCATTTGTTCTAAAAATACTTTTAAGGCTGGATTTTTTTTGACAAAATTCTGATATTCTTCGCTTTGTTGTGCCTTAATATTTATAGGTAAATACCCAGTATTGAGCGCCCATTCAAGTTGAAATTTTTTGCTTAAAATATATTCTAAAAATTTTAAACTTGCCTGTTCTCTTGGCGAATTAGTTTTAAAAACAAACAAATTTTCTCCCCCTAAAACTGATGCTTTTTCTTCTTTAAAAGGAAATGGAAAAACATCGTAATCTACCTTACTTTGTTGCAATTGTCCCAGTGTCCAAGGCCCTGTAATTTGCATTGCTGCTCTTCCAGTTATAAAATTATCTAATTCAAAACCTCTCTCTGGTGCTGATAAAATTGCTAAGTTATTTTTAACTAAATTTGAACCAAATTCTAAGGCAGCGATCGCGCCATTGTTAACTATATTTGGCTGGTTATTTTGCATCATTGCACCACCCGCACCAAAGATAAAAGGCAACCAACAAAAGACACTAAATTCTCCTTTTCCTAAAGGTAAGACTAAGCCATGGCGATCGATTCTTCCGTCTCCATTAGTATCTTTAGTTAATTTTTGAGCGGCTTCTTTTAATTCGTCCCAAGTTTCTGGTAGTCGATCGATTCCTTCTTGTTCGAATAAACTAGGTCGATAAAAAATAGCAGTATTATTAGTAGCAAAAGGAACTGATAAAATATGACCTTTCAATTCCATTGACGGAAACATAGCTGGGTCAATTTCTTGTTTTAGAGGAGAATTATTCAACCAATTTTCTAATGGTAAAAGAGCGTCAAATTCTGCTAATTGTCCCGTTAATTGTGGAACGAACCAAAGTATGTCTGGTGGTCGATCGCTAACTACTGCGGCGAGAATTTTGGGTAGCTGTCCGTCTGGTTGTCCGATATAAAGAGATTCTACTTTTATATCTGGATGAGTTCGATCGAATTCTGCAATTAAGCGATCGAATACATCACGATTTTCTGGTGGATTTATTCCCTGCCAAATAGTTATTTTAGTAATTTCATTATTGGTATTATTTGGCTGACAGCCAATAGTAAATAATAAAATTGCGATCGAAAAAATAATGATAGATAAATATCTTTTTGCCATTCCCGATTATCCAGAAACTTGTTTGAGATAAAATTCAAATCTTTCTTGAAGCTGTTCGACTGTAAGTTTTTGCGTCCAATATTCTACTAAAGCATGACCGAATGCCCAGGCATTGCGATCGGGGGTAGATGAATTTTTTAGTAGGATCGACCAGAGGGAAAGTAAATCGAACTCAATTTCATCGTAAGTATCCAACAATTTAAATAAATCGTATGCCATTTGCAGCTTACCGATGGCAATTGGTAACTGTTCGACGGGAATTTGTTCTGCTAATAGATAAGCTAGAGTTGGGTTTCCTGTATATAAAGTAGAAAGAAACTGAAGTACGGGACTTTTCAGTAGTGCTGTCAAACCTTGAGTGGTAGACATTTGAAATATGTAGCGATCGATAATTTTGGCAGCAGCAACGGTACGAGATTCTAAATTTAGTAAAAAACGAGCGAGACGAAATTGTTTTGCTGGTGCGATCGCTTCTAAAAGTTGAACGGAAAGAGCATCTATACCCCATGCAGTTCGATCGGTTTGACTATCGCTAGTGACAACAGGTAAAACTCGATCGCAATATTCGCCTAAAAGTTGGGAGCGATATTCTGTTGCTTCCCGAATCGCTTTTTCTTTAGGACGATCGCCCCATTGCCAATCGTAAGGAGGTTGCCATTCGCGAATCGGACGCAGGCGATCGACTTGTGAAACAATCGTAATAACGGGTAGATCTTCAAAATCTGTCTTAATTTGTTTGAGAAAATCTACGTCCATTTGTAGGGCAGGATCGAGAGCGGGTGTAACTAAAAGTAATAAATCTGCTTTGGTAGCATAATCTAAAACTTCTTCTCTCAAATCGGCACGATTTACTTGTTCGTATCCTGGCGTATCTAATAGTGTTAGAATTTCACCGTCCGAAGTTTGCCATCGATAATTCTGGATTTTGTCAGTACTGGGTAAAACATCGACGGCAGCTAATTCCGCTCGAAACAAAGAATTAATCAGACTGCTTTTTCCCGCACCCGTGCGCCCAACTAACAAAATATCGATCGGTTTTTGTTCTACTGCTTGAGGAGATTCAGCACGTTCGAGAATTTCCCGCAGAGTTTGTGTTTTAACTTTGGGGGCGATGGTTTGCGATTTTAGATGTTGAGCTTCAGGTGTAGGGGCAATACCTCCATAAAGAGCGATCGCCTGACGACAAAGATTTTTTAAGGCAGCTTCTCGCAACAATTGACTAAAATTTATCAACAATTCGCGTTCGGCTTGATTACTGTAACGCCGACTGGCTCGATTGGCGATCGCGGCAACGGGATTTAAAAACCATTGCGCCCAAGTCCAAGTTTGCCATAGTTTGCGTGCGGAAGGTTCTAGTTTTTGATAAACTTCATACGCTTGGTATGCTTGCCCGACTGTAACTCGATCGAGGACGGGGGAAAGTTTTTGCATCCATAAATCTAGATCGTCTACCGTGCCGCGAATAAGTCCGTATGCTTGAGGAATATAAATATTAAGTAAGGGATATTTGACTTCTGGATTATAAATATGAGCGATCGCGATGACAAGTTCTTGACATCGCTGCCAAAAAGTTTGCCAGTCTTCCCAAATCGGGCGATCGCTTTGAGTTTGTTCGATAATTTTTTGCAGTGCAGTTTCTGCTTTTTCTGTAGTATCTTTTCCGACTAGCAGTGTCGAGTTTTCTTCTGTTGCCGATTCAATTTCTTTGCTAACCTCAGCAACAACAGCTTCAACTCCTGCAAATTGCGATCGCGTCCATTTAACCAGCAACCAACGCCAACCCACAAAAACCAGAGTAAATACACCCCAAATCCAATTGAGATGCCATCGATGAATTTGTCTTCCTGCCGCTACTAATACGAAAACGACGATTGCCGCGATCGGAATCGCCAATACAATCCACTGCCACAATTTTAACCGTACCATCTACTTCCCTATTCCCTATTCCCTATTCCCTATCCCCTATTCCCTATTCCCTATTCCCTTTTAAATTGACAACCTGAGACAACCGAATTGAAAGATTTAGGCTCAATATTTAAAGGTTTGGCTGTGAGAATAATTTTTCCCTCAGCATTAACTATCCATCCTTGCGCTTCAATAATTGGGGATGGAAAAATTGTTTTTACTTGAGAGTTTGAAGATTGTTTTTTTATCTGCAATGGAATCTTTTTTACTTCCGAACTAGTTTCTAAACGCCAATCTTCCCAAATACCATCGACTTTTATCGTTCGATCGGGCGAATAAGGTAAACCACCGCGACCGGTAATTGTAAATTGATTATCCAAACCAACAGCACAGACATTGCGATCGATTAAAGCCGCAACATTAATTACTTCTGTTGGGAATTTAAATAACTTTTCAGTGGGATTAACTTCTGGGGTATTAATTTTGACTATGCCATCTATTCCAAATTCCGAACTAGCGGTAATGTCGCTCAAAGAAGACAAGCGATCGCGCGATTGTAATCCAAAAATTTCTTTAGTTGTAATATCGATATTGCCTCCATTTCCGCTAATAGAACTAGCAGTAATATCGCTATTTTCTCTGGGAGAAGCAACGATAAATTCGGAATTAATTTTAATATTCCCTCCATTACCATTACCTTCCGATCGTGCAGAGATCGAGCTATTATGTCCTAATCGTAAGAGCTTGTTTATTTCTAACTTAATGTTGCCACCTCGATCGGATGCAGTAGCTGCATCGATCGCACTTCGATCGTCTAAATCGAGGCGATCGGCAATAATTTCTAAGTTGCCTGAATTACCTAAATTTGTTCCTCTAACATTTACTGTAGCTCTATTTTGAATCTTGAAAGTTTTTGTTTTGATAAATATATTGCCAGCATTGCCCTCTCCAAAAGTTTGCGAAGATAATCTGCTGGAATTGCGACCGTTGTTGGAAACATTAGTTATTTCTATAGCTGAAGCATTTACGGTTATATTGCCTCCCCGTCCGCTGCTATTAGTAGTAGTACTAATTGAACCATTATTCTTAAGAGTTAATCGATTAGTGCTAATTTGAATATTCCCCGCATTTCCTTTCTCAAAAGTATTAGCCGCAATTATGCTATTAGCCCGATCGTTCTGCAATGAGTTACCAATAACTTCTAAAGATTCCGTTGCATCGATCTTAATATCTCCCCCATTACCACTTCTGAAAGGACTAGTGCCAATTAAACTGCCATCTTCCATTTTTAATCGGTTGGTCGAGATATCGATGTTGCCACTAGAATTATTACCGATCGATGCTGAAGAGATTTGGCTACTTAAGTTAACCGCAATTGCGTCTTCTAAGCTAAGTGTCGATACAATTAGATTTTGGGCATTATCTGCAACTCCGAGTAATGGTCTAGTGCCTTTTAACTCGATCGATTCTGCTTGGATGGCTAAATTTCCGCCTCTACCGATCGGTTTTGTTGGATCGAACGGGTTTTCGATGGTTTGTAATTCGATTCTTGCACCATCAATTAAGGACAGTTTTTGGGTGGCGATCGCGATATCACCTCCATTACCTCGACCAAAAGTTTTAGCAGATATCCTACTTGAAATTGGTAAAAAAATACCGATTCCAGCTAGCAACGGATCTGTGACTCGATTGCTTGCATCGCTACCTTGAATTTTTAACAACTCAGAAGCATTGACGTTAATTTTTCCACCATCTATAGCACCAAAAGTGTCGGCACTAATATCCGAACCTCCAAGTATATTAATTTGCCGACCTTTTAAATAGATATCTCCGCCTCCTTCGCCACTGACATTAATGGAAGCTAAATTATCTAATTTAATATCTTTCAATTGACCTACATTTTCATAGGACAATTCCCAACCTCTAGCTTCAGCGTTAAGGGAAACAAAATTATTGCTACCAAAACTTCCTACTTCAATTATTCCCGATGGTGCGGTTAGACTTCCTCCATCCAAGATTACATCTCCCCCTACTAATGCTATGGTTTTAGCCGGTAATACTGATAGTCCTACTTTGAGAATGCTTTGACCTGTTGGATCGATCGGATTGGGAATGGAAAATTGAGAGCGATCGACAATAGTTGCTGGATTTTGACCGAACTGTAAACCGATGGGAATACTAACTGTTAATAAAGGTCGATCGAGATTGTTTTTCGTACTAAATTGAGTACCGTCTTCGAAAACCAAACTTTCTGCCGTACTAGCTACAAAAGAACCACCGAGATCTAGAGAAGCACCTTCTCCAAAAATAATTCCTTGAGGATTGATTAAAAACAAGTTTGCAGAATCATTAGCTTTAATTAGACCATTAATTTCAGAAGCAGATAATCCCGTTACTCTGCTAATAATATTGGCGATCGCTGAGGAATTATTAAAATACACCGAACCATTAGTCGGTACAGAAAATTCTTGAAAACTATGAAAAAGATTATTTCCTAGTTGTTCGCCTTCGTTAACGATGAAGTTTCGATCGTCATCACTAGTGACTGTAGTAGAGAGAGTGCCGTCAGCAGCAACCTGCGATCGAGCGCAGTTAATTGTAGCTAGATAGATCGCGGCAGTATTTAAGATCGAAAAAAAAAGATAATTCTTCTTCATAAATTCCACCAGATTTAAGACTGTCCGCTGATTAATCACCACGATTACTGTTTAATTAAAAATTTCAGTTATATAAATATTTGTAATAAAAACTGTTGTTTGACATAAAAAAGCTAATTTACGGTTGAGTACGGAATAGGGGATAGGAAAGTGTGGGAGGTGTGGGAGGTGTGGGGAGCAGGGGAGCAGAGTAGTCTGGGAGGTAACCTAGAGTCGATAAACAATGAACAATCAACTATGAACCACGAACAATGAACTATGAACAATAAACCGTCATCAAAACTTTTTCCTTTAACGATCTTATCAGTCAGCCGAGAAGAATTTACCAAGCAACCGCTTCAACTAATTGTCAAAGATGGCAAAACAGGCGAACCGACTCAGTTACCAGAGGATTTGCAAGGTCATGTTTTTATTCTCAGTCCTGCTGGTTCATTAACATCTGCAAAAGTAGAAGAGGATACCACTCAACAAGTTGTTTGGTCGTCAAAAGATGGTTGGACACCTCTGTATAACGGCGATGGAATGATCTATCGTCTTAGCTTTCAAAAAGGGGGGGCTAATTTGAAAACCCGTCTTGTCACACCACCTTGCTATTATGCCGACTTAGCTACTGCGGATGTCAAGAATAAAGACAAATACGGCGATTTAGCTTTTCAAGATTTAGGTATTTCCCGCGTATCTTTTAACAAACTAGGCGCTCGCAACCAGTTAAATACTGCTTTTGTTGCTTTTAGAAGTGCAGAAGATAGTAGCGATCGCCTGTTAGTTACTTGGGATGTGGGACGACCCCATGAAATCGATCCAAAAACTTTAGCGACTTTAGCACCTGTTGGTAAAAATCAAGATTGGGAGGACATGCTTCCTGCTGAGATTTCTCCTCCTTTTAAACAAATTATGACTTCCGCACATCCTTGTTTCGATCCATATACGAATCGGGTATTTACAGTCAATGTGGGTAAATCTTTATGGACGATGCTGGGATTATCTCGTTCTCTCAAACAACGTTTAGCAGAAAATGCTGCTTCTTTGAAAATTCCTCTCAAAAAATCTTCGTTTTCTCCCGATATTCGTCGAAACCTCCTCAGCGTATATTCGGGTTTGCTTAAAATCTTGCAATTTTTAGTACAAATTATTGAGTGGGTAGAAAAAGTTTCCCAACGTTTTGCCAAACATAATTTTGTTCGTTTACTTTGTTGGGACGGGGAAAAAGTAGAGATTCAAAAGAAATGGAACGTCTTACTAAGTGGAAATCGTCCCTTAATAATAGACCAAACTACTCATCAAATGGGATTAACCAAAGACTATTTAGTCCTAGTAGAAACTTCTTTTAAATTCGCCCTGGAAAATTCTCTTCCTTATCAAACTAGTTCGCTTGTCAATGATGCCAAAATTCTCTTAGCTGATTTTCTCAATTACACTCAGTTTCCCTGTACAAAACTGTATATTATTAAGCTAGCCGATCTAGAAAAAACAGAAACTCAAAAAAATAACATCTTCTCTTTTTTTAATCGTACTCTCGACCAAAATTTACCGACAGTAATCGCTAAAGAAATAACTTTAGAGCCAGAATTTTCTCATTATCTAGTCGATTACGATAATCCCGATGGTCAAATTACCCTTCATGCCTCGCATTTAGCAGCTTCAGATATTGCTGAGGTGATTCGCGTTTTCGATCGCTCTGCTTTTGACGATCGCGATCGAGATAATGAAGAAGACAAATATGACGATCCAGATCTAAGCTGTCGCGTGCAGAAACTCGCAGGAAGTGTAGTTGGGCCGATGGATGTCAGTCGCTTGGGTTGTTGGGTAATTAACGGGGAAACTGGCGATTTAGTTACTAGTCAATCTATAGATTGCGATCGATTGACTTGGTCTACTGCTTTTTATGCCTATCAAGACGATCGCCCCACCAAAGAATTTACCGATATTTATTGGAATAGTTGGGGTTGTTGGCCAGATCTTCTAACCATTAGAACTGTAGAAGCTTACAGAGATTATCCCCATCGAAAAATACCGATCGAGGAAGTTTTAAAACTAACTTATGATGGCGTTCCTTCTAGTTTATGTCATCTCAAAATAGATAGAGAAGAGAAAGAAAAAAAAGAAAAGCTCGATTTAAATATTGTCGATAGCTATCAGTTTCCAAGAGGTTATTTAGGAACTTCCGCTCAATTTGTTCCTCG
>JBOFLQ010000299.1:0-5773 GCA_051657945.1 Xenococcaceae cyanobacterium
GTTTTCATATTAAACAAATAGTTTTTGCTTGGTTGGGAACATTAGACGAACCCATAGAGGAAGAATGGAAAATTTTATCTTCAATATTAGAAGGAAATAATATTTCTCTAATTCAATCTACTTGGGGAACTTTACGCAGCTCAATTGGTTGGTTTGAACTTCTAGATTCACTTAATATCATTACAGATTGGCTTAAAAGCAATGATGATGAGTGCATTAACCAAGTAATGACTCTTTTATGGATTAGACAGCGCGATTTACCTAAAAGAGTAGCTGAATTAATTGAGCCTTTTTTTGATAGCTCAGAAACGTGGCTAAATCGAATTAGCCATCTCATTCTTCGTACAGAAATTCACAAAGAGCGTGGTTTGTTCGATCTGTTCTTGCGTCTGATTAAAAAAGGTGTTTTCGATCGAAAAACTGGAATTGAGGGACTTTGGTTAAAATTAGCTAATTTTCCACAACAAAAGCCAGACTGGGCTTGTGAAGCAATGGGCTGTTATTTGGATAGAAGTCTCGATCTAAGTATTGCGACTGGACAGCTTAATCCATTCGATCGTAAATTTGGTAGTCTTTCTAGAGATCCTTATGACGAAAAAGTATTAGAAGAAAGTGCCATAAAAGCCCCTAACTCCTTCGTCAAATATATTCTTCCTTTTATGTTTGGTGTTTTGGAACTAAATGCCAATCGTGAAGGAGAACCACCTTGGCTCGATCCGATCTGGCGATATCGCTCTTATGGTGGAGGATATGGCATTGATAGTCGTTTGTTACTTTCTATGAAAAAAGCTTTATCTAGTCTTGCTGCCAACTATCCCGACCAATGCTCTGTCATTATAAAAGAACAACTTCGTCAATCCCAATTTGAAACTATCCAGTATTTGCTAATTTACACTTACGCTGCTAACGGAAAAAGATTTGCAGATGAAGCAGTTAATTACTTATGCGAACAACCAAAAAGATTAAAAACAGGATACTCAGTTTGTAGTGGTAATTCTCGCGCTGCACAATTTTGGGCTACTAGAGAACTTATAAATGCAATTTTTCCATATTGTTCTGATGAAAACTTAGAAAGACTTGAAAACTTAATACTTGATTATTATCCTGTTTGGGAAAAAGATTTTAAATATAAAAATATACGTGGATATGCACAATTTATATTGTTAGATGGGATTGCCTCTTCTCGAAGAAGTGAAAAAGCCAATCGTAGATTACAAGAATGGAAGCGTAAGTTTACTTCTATTGAATTGTTAGAAAAACCAGGAAAAGTTGAACCTCCAACAACACCAGAATCACGATTAATTGGTTCGCCAATACCTCAATATTCAGCTAATCTAATGACTGATGAGCAATGGTTGAAAGCTATTATAACTTATGACAAAAAATCTGATTTTAGTGTGAGTAATCGAGGATTTAGAGGTGGATCGGATCGGTTATCTTTTACATTAGAAGAATGTGTAAAAAAAGAACCCGTCCGTTTTGCTCATCTAATCTGGCAATTTTCAGATGATATCAATACAGTTTATTTTGATGCAGTTTTACGCGGTATTGCGAAAGCAACAGTAAAAGTTGATGTAGAAACCGCTTTTAGCGTTTGTCAAAGGTGCGATCGGCTTCCTCAAAAACAATGTGGACGTTGGATTTGCTCTCTAATCGGAGATCTAGCGGATTTACCTTGGTCGAGACAGGCTCTAGATATGTTAGCGTGCTATGCTTTAAACGATCCCGATCCAACACAAGAATTATGGCGTACTGAAGCTTCAAGCGGACAATTTTATTACGGTGGTGACATTTTAACTGATGGTATAAATACTGTTAGAGGTGCTGCGGTATCATCGATCGCTCACCTCATTTTTGCAGATAAAACTCGCGGCGCTTATTTTCAAAATTCTCTAGAACAAATAGTTAAAGATAAATCGATTGCTGTCCGATCTTGTGTCGCTGAAGCATTGACAGCAATACTAAATTACGAGCGAAATTTGGCAGTTATTTTATTTTTAGAACTCTGCAATACAGAAGATATTCTTTTGGGAACAAAAACCGTTGAGTTGTTTTTATACTACTCTACACATTCTCATTTTGAAGTTCTCAAACCTATTTTGGAGCGAATAATTTATTCTAATGTTTCGCAAGTAGTAGAAGTAGGTGCCAGACAAGCTTGTTTGGCTTCGCTACATACAAAAGAAGCTCATACGTTAGCCGACTATTGCTTATCTGGAACAATAACACATCGAAAAGCTGCGGCTGAAATTTTTGTTGCTAACTTGAAATCAGCTCATCATCGTCAATATTGTGAAAATACTTTAATTACACTTTTTAACGACTCTGAAAAAGATGTTCGTTCTCAAGCAGCCAGATGTTTTTATAAGTTTGAAGAAGATGAATTAAAAGATTACACTAATTTAATCGAAAAATTTGTCCAAAGTCCTGCATTTGAAACCGATTCTTACGATTTAATTTATGCATTAGAAAATACAACAGCTAAACTTCCAGAAACTACCTATCTCGTTTGCGATCGCTTTGTGGAAAATATGCTCGCAGGACAATCTCAAGAACTAGGGCTTGGAACAAATGCAAGTACGATCGCCGAACTACTAGTAAGACTCTACAGTCAAACAACAGATAAAAAACTACAGTCAAAATGTCTTGATTTAATCGATCGCTTGTTTGAAATGAATGTTTATGGACTAGATAATGCACTTCATGAATATGAGAGATAAATTCTCAGGTTTAATATTTAATTGCGATCGCTCTATTCCATCTCTTCAAAAATTCCGTCATAATCAAAAATAAGATCTCTTTCTCTATCAACTCATGAAAAAACTAAAGCTGCGATCGGGAAGAGAAATACCCATTCTCGGACAGGGAACATGGCGCATGGGTGAAAAATCCAGCCAGAAACAAGCCGAAATTGATGCGCTGCGTCTGGGAATCGACTTAGGTATGACTTTAATCGATACTGCGGAAATGTATGGTGAAGGTGGTGCAGAAAAAGTAGTCGCTGAAGCTATTTTAGGTCGTCGAAAAGAAGTATTTTTAGTTAGTAAATTTTATCCTTATAATGCCAGTTACCAGGGTGTAATTAAAGCTTGCGATCGCTCTCTATCCAGACTCAAAACCGATTATCTAGATTTATATTTACTCCATTGGCGCGGATCGATTCCTTTGTCAGAAACTTTAGAAGCACTTGAGCATCTCAAGCAAGTAGGAAAAATATTAGATTATGGCGTGAGTAATTTCGATACTGATGATATGGAAGAGGCGTTATCTTTACCTGGAGGAGATGCGATCGCTACCAATCAAGTTCTATATAATTTAATGAATCGCGGTATTGAATGGGATTTATTACCCTGGTGCAAAGATCGCAATATTCCCGTCATGGCTTATTCTCCAGTAGAACTAAAAGCTTTTGTCAACCATCCCGAGTTAACAACGATCGCCTCACAACATAACGCTACACCGACTCAAATCGCGCTTAATTGGTTATTGAGACAGGATAATGTTATCTCCATTCCTAAAGCTACTAATCCCAACCATATAAGAGAAAATCGTGCAGCTTTGGATTTAAATTTAACAGCAGAAAATATCGAGGAAATCGATCGCATTTTTCCACCACCAAATCGCAAGCAAACTCTAGCTATGAGATAAGGTAGATGTAGAAAATTAATTTCATCGGTGAAGGAAGGCAATAGGCAATAGAAAAATAAATCTCAATTCCCGATTCTGGTAATTTTAAAGTGATTTATCTAATTTTGATTATATTTTTGAATGCTGTAACTTTTTAAAATTGACTTTCAATTGATTGCTTCGACCATTAATAGAAAATGATTCAATTTCTAAATTTGGTTCTAATAATTCCCAATCATAATTACTCACTAATAAAGAAGCAAAAGATTTCATGATTAAAATTGCTAACTCTTTCCCCAGACATTCCCTAACTCCTCCACCAAAGGGAATATAACTATAGGGCTGTTTTTTATCTTCAGCGCGATCGCTACTAAATCTATCTGGATCGAATCGATCGGGCCGATCGTATATTTCGCTATCTCGATGAGTTGCGTCAATTTGATAGAACAAACTCCATCCTTTTGGTATGCGAAATCCATTAAAGGAGCAATCTCGAATTACCGTACGAATTGCGGCAGGAACTGGAGGATATAACCGCAATATTTCTTTAAAAACTTGTTCTAAATAAGTCATTTTTTTGATTTTTTCTAAAGTCAAAGATTTTCGAGCGCCTATTTTTTTTTGTTCGGCAATAACTTGTTTGAAAATCTCTGGATGTGTTGGCATTAATTGACAAAAGGAAGTCAACACAGAAGATATTTCTTTGTAACCTAAAAATATTAGACTAATTAGTTGGTCTTGTAATTCTTCTAATTTTAACTCACTCTTCGATTGTGCATTTGCTTGAATTAATATACCTAATACATCAGATTCAAAATTATTTTCTTTGTAATGTCGATCGATAGTTTGTTCCACTGTTTTTAATAGATTTTTTCTGCTTTGCAAAGCACGACCATATTTTGTCCATGGTAGAGGTAAAGGCATTGCAAATAGAGCAGATGGCAAACTTTCTAAGCATAAAAGCAAATCGGATTGAGAAGCTGATTCAATTCCCAAAATTAGCTTAACTAGAACATCAAAACTATAATTTTTAAGTTCTGGATACCAGGCTAAATCTTGGTGATTAGACCATTTTTTTAGGTATAGATCGGTTATTTTTTGAGTAGTATCGATATATGTTTGGAAAACTCGACCTTGAAAAGCTTGAGCTAAGTTTTTGCGACTTTCTTTGTGTCGATCGCCTCGTTGCCAAGTAAGAGTGTTAGTCCCAAAAAGAGATTTGGCATTACCTAATGAGGTGTTAACAAAATAATTATTTTCATTGGTCAAAATAAACTTATTTGCTTCTGCACCATATACACAAATATAGTTTGTTCCCCATAATCTTGTCTTAAAAATATCGCCATAGTTATGACGACGTTCTTTATTGAAATCTTTAAAATTTATACTTAAATCTAATGTTTCTCCAATAAAAGGAAGACCTAAATTACCAGGCGGTAGAGGAAGAGATTTATTAATATTGACTTCAGTCATGAACTAAAAATTGATTTTTAAAAAGCGTACTATAAAAACCAAAATTAGTTTGTTAAACCAATCACTTGTCTTGAATCTATATACCGTAAGAAACGAGTGGTTTTGAATCTAGAACACAGCTAGACTAAGGAAATAGAACAATAGAAAAATCTTTTCTGAATTTTTTTCTTAATCAAAGTCAACCTTTTTTCTCGATGCTTTCAATTGACCTCGTTTAACTTTACTATCTAATCGCTTTCTTTTTGCTCCTTTATTTGGTTTAGTTACAAACCGCTTTTTTGGCGGAATTGACACGCTTTTGATGAGGTCTTTTAATCTGTTTAAGGCATCTTCTTTGTTTTGTTGCTGGGTGCGAAACTGTTGTGCTTTAATTACAATAACGCCATCAGTTGAGATTCTGGAGTCGCTTAATTTCAACAGCTTCTCTTTGTATAATTCAGGAAGTGACGACGCTTTGATATCAAAACGCAAATGTATGGCGGTAGAGACTTTATTGACATTTTGACCGCCCGCCCCAGTTGAACGAACGGCACTCATATCGATCTCAGCGATCGAGATTATGACTTGCTCTGAAATTTTTAACATCAATCTTGTTACTGATAACCAATAATAACCTTAACGTTTTCTCTGACTACTTACTCGGCTGTTTTTGCGATTTAATTCTAAAATCTAC
>JBOFLQ010000300.1:0-6576 GCA_051657945.1 Xenococcaceae cyanobacterium
TCTAGACTGTATGCTTCTAGATTTTATGTTTCCGATCGGAACTCCTGTATCTAAAAAAGCGATCGAAGTGCGTTAAAAAACAATCACGTTGACGCAATAGTTTTAAGGCAAACTCATAACCACTCCAATCTAGACTGTATGCTTCTAGATTTTATGTTTCCGATCGGAACTCCTGTATCTAAAAAAGCGATCGAAGTGCGTTAAAAAACAATCACGTTGACGCAATAGTTTTAAGGCAAACTCATAAAAAATATTCTCTTTTTATATAAATAATTGAAGTTTAATTACTTTTCCTTCTCCTTTAACCTGAATATTGCTTCTTCGATCGACAAAAGCATCTTTTAATAATTGCTGGCTATCATAAGTCAATTGTGGAGAATTTGGTAAGGAAACTGCTGTTTTTTGAATAAATCCACAAGTAATAGCCAGCCAAATAAGAGCGATCGAGGCAATAATTTCGATGATGTTAAAAAGATTTTTTTTAATTATTCTTTTTTGTCTAGCTATATTTTGTTTTGTCGAACCTAGTCTGGCACTAAACATACAAGATGTCCCTAATCCCCGACAATTATACGGTGGTTGGGTAACAGATATGGCTAATCTACTCACTGCTAAAACTGAAATTCAACTCGATCGAAAAATATCTAGATTAGAATTGAACAATGGTAGTGAAATTGCAGTAGTAACTGTTCCCGAAACCACGCCATCAGCTAGTTCAAAAGAATTTGCTACTGAATTATTTAATTATTGGGGAATTGGCAAGAAAGAAATTAACAACGGTGTTCTTGTTTTAATCTCCAAAAGCGATCGCCGAATAGAAATTGAAACTGGTTATGGTGTTAGAAATCTTCTTACTCATACTTTTTTGCAAAAATTAATCGATCGCCAAATAATTTCCAACTTCAAACAAAATGATTTCGATTCTGGTGTGCAAGTAGCGATCGATAATATTATTCTCGCCTTGAGAAAATCAGACTTTCTTAAAATTGAAAAAATTAACAGCCAACAAAAGCAAAACTATCGAGAAACGCGAGAAAGTTTTTTAGCCGTGGTAATTTGTTTCTCGATTGCGTCCATTGTGTCATTTTTAGCAATTATATTTTTTCACATTACTAATGCTGAATCTATCGAGCCAAAAAGAAAATCTAGAATACCAAAAGATAGTGAAAGACAGAAAGTTTTGTTATCTGATTGTTCTTCATCAACTTATTATGAGAGTGGCAATCATGGTGGAGGAAGCGATTTTGGTGGCGGTGTGAGTGGAGGTGATGGCGGTGGTGGCGGCTGGTAAAAATTGCCAATAACTAATTAACCTTGAGTAGACTCAGGGCAAAAAGCGTAAAACTGGAAATAGAACCAATCCCAAACATTAACGATCGCAGAATAGGAATGTTTGAAAGATAAAAAATAGAATACAAAAATCTCGATCCTAAAAAAGCGATCGCACAGGTTTTTGCCCAACTCGATTCTACTCCCGTAACATAAGCCATCAAAGCAGCAGCAGAAAAAATGATGAGAGCTTCAAAACAATTTTGATGCGCCCAAGTCGCCCTCTGTGCGTAAGCTGGCAATTTGTCAAACGACGCGCGAGGGGCTGAGGTATCGTAACCCGTGCTTAAGCGACCGTAAGCTACGATAAAGAAAGGAAAATACACCAAAACTACTCCCCCGACAATCGAGTAGAGCAAAATCGCACTTACAGAAAAATTCATCTTTTATTTTTTAATCAAAATAAAACAGAGTAACGAGCTTGCGTTGTTCTTCTGCTTCCGCACAAGTTTGCAGCAACGTATGACTATCGTGAAAAGCAAAACAAATCAATTGCTGACAACGAGAAACAATTTCTCGGTTGCAAATGGCGCTAGCTTCGCCTAAAGACAGGTTATCGTTTTCTGGATTTTCTACCAAATGAATTACTTGTTGCAATTGCTCTTGAGATTCTCTTGGCTGACGTGCCAAACTCTGAGGCAAAATTACAGTAAGTAAATTGGAATCGGCGCGCATCGCACCTCGAATCGCGGCTGAGTTGGTTCCTGCTGCGCCAGATGTCATCAAACGATTGCCACCAAGGACGAGAGCATAACTCATCATTTCGATTAATTGCTGATGAGTTATGGGAACGTGGCGCGAACCTAAAATAGCAATTCTTTTCGAGCCTGTTTGCTGAATTGCTGCCAGTTCCTGGGCTAATGTATCAAGAGTTGGAATATCTAACGACTGACTCAAAGATTTTTACTAAGGCTGAATGACCCAAGCTATTTTAGCAAAAGAAGTCGCCATAACGCGATTGTTTTCAAAAATTTTCGCACTTTTTCTTAAAATCGATGATTTTTGCTTTGGCGATTGCCAAATTCCTACTCTCCTACAAACAAAATATGTTGCCGACAATCGATGTCAAGCGAACTATATTAATAATATTGGCTTTCAGCTATAGCTGGCATATATTAAAAAAAACTGTTAACCGAATTGCTATTAACGGTTAAAACGAGGGGTGATGACTCAAAAGATTGTTAAACTTTTTCTAGTTGATGATGACCCGATTTTTCGTTTGGGTTTTGCCACTGCTACAGAAGCTTTTAACGATCTACAAATTACTGCACAGTTCGATCGCGCTGAAGATGTTTTAGTTGCTCTAGAACAACAGCTTCCCGATTTGTTAGTTTTAGATATAAATTTAGGTAGTTTCCGACCTTTACACCTTGATGGTTGGCAACTTTGTCAGCAACTTCACTTCGAGCGTCCTAACTTGCCCATTTTAATTCTCAGTAGTAATTTGGACGCACAACAATTACTTGCTTTAAGAGCATTAGATGTTCGAGGTTATTGTCCGAAAAGAAGCAATCTAGATGCGATCGTCAATGCTATTGGTTTGGTAGCTTCTGGTAATGTTTGCTGGCAAGTGTCCCAGATAATGCCAAACACTCAAGTTAAACGTCGCGATCGCTGGCTTTCTCGTCTGCGTCAGTCGGGAATCGAGCAAATTGAAGACAGTCTCAAGCAAATTGAATCGCAATTAAATAAGCCGAATTTAAATAATTTCGATTGGCTTTATTGGAGTGGTAGAAAAAGAGAATTGCTAACTTCTCGCTGGTTGGTCGATCGCCTGTTACCTGTAGATGTTATGGTTATTCGAGAACTCGAACCACCGACAGAACCAAAATTGTTACCCCAATCGTCACCAATGGCGATCGAGTCTCAACAATCGATCGCCGCAATTTTATTCGATCGCACCTTAAAAAAAGTTCGTTTTGGAACTGAAAATTTAACTAAATTTTCTTTGGAAATCGATATACTTCAGTCGAAAAAAAAACAAGAATTGTTTTATTTGATTATCGAACGCTTTCAAAATATTCTCGAAGAATTAAATTTTTTAAACCTTTCTTGTGAAGAACTCTCGGCAAGGATTGAAGTTGCTTTATTGGAATTGTGGCAAGTTTCAACAATAGATTTTTTTCAACGTTACGATCGACAAGAATTGAATATAAATAATTTCAAATTAGAAATAATTAATAATAATTTAAGTGACTTTCAAACATATTTTTTACCTAAAATAATTTTTGCCCAAGAATTATTTGCTTATTTACTCGGGCAAAAACCCTTTAAAATTGACAACGTTGAATATCGACCCGAAGCACCAGAAGCGCTCGATCGCGCCGAAAAATTACTAGAAAACTTGCTTGTCCAAATTGCCAATGCTGTAATGCAGGTTAATCTCAATAATTTTTACGACTCGGAAACAAGTAAATACAATCTCTATCAAAAAAAATATAAAAGTTCGCGAGAAATTGCTAACTTTCGCAACGAATTAGCTTGGCGGATGCGTCAAAATCGCTATTTTGACGAACCCAAAGCTATTTTTGAAAGTAGATACTTCTTGTTTTATTTTAATGGTATTGGCATCGCTCAAAGCTCGATCTATGCTCCCCGCACCAAAGAATTAGGAGAACTTCGAGGCATTCCCTGGTTAGTGACCCTAGCCTTAGAAAGTCGCGACGCGATCGCACCGAGAATCAGAACTTCAATTGCTTTTATCGGTAGCGGTGTTGTTTATTTGCTTACATATGTAATCGGACGAGGCATTGGTCTAATCGGCAAAGGAATTATACAAGGAATTGGAAATACTTTTTCCGAAACTAGATATGGAAAAGACCGCAGTCGGGAAAAATGACAGATAAGACGTGTCAAAATAGACTTAAGTTGGTTGAATTTTTACGCAGTCAGATGAAGCCCCGTCGTTTTACGAGGCGCGGTCTCTCTGACCATTTACCTAGGTGAAAATTTGCAGTTTGAAGTTTTGAGGGGGGGAAAGCCTTGTTTTCTTTCAGGATTTTACCGTCGGACTGCAATTAGGCTGGCAAATCAAGAGCATCGCATATGAACAAAACTTTTCGGATCGAAGCAAGACAGCAAAAATCAATAACTACCCAAGGAAAGGCACATAAGCCAGTATTAGAGCGCAAAAAGCCAGGAAAGATGGCTAGATTTCTGTTGCAAATTGCCGCTGCTTGTACGGTCTTGCAAACTATAATACCAGTAACTCCAGTTTTAGCGACAGCAAAACCAAACGATCGCACTCTCAGTTACAGCGAGTTGTTAGAGAAGATTAGCAAAAATCAAGTCCAAGACGTAGAGATCGATCGCACCACCAACAAAGCGAGAGTAACTTTGGTCGGTCAAGAAAAAAATATTCCACCAAAACAAGTCGATTTATTCGATCAAAACCCCGAATTAATCGAGTTACTGCGCGAGAAAAAAATTGACTTCGATATTCGTTCCTCTCCCGATCGCTCGACAGCATTAAATTTAGCAGTAAATTTAATGTTGATAGTTTTGTTACTGACGGGATTGTTAATGATTTTGCGTCGTTCTGCCAACGTTTCCGGACAAGCATTGAGCTTTGGCAAATCGCGAGCCAGATTTCAAATGGAAGCGAAAACAGGAGTAATGTTTAATGACGTTGCTGGAATTGATGAAGCCAAGGAAGAACTGCAAGAAATCGTTACTTTTCTCAAGCAACCAGAAAAATTTACGGCTATTGGTGCCAAAATTCCCAAAGGAATGCTGTTGATTGGGCCGCCAGGAACTGGTAAAACTTTATTGGCAAAAGCGATCGCAGGAGAAGCTGGAGTACCTTTCTTTAGTATTTCTGGATCGGAATTTGTAGAAATGTTTGTCGGCGTGGGTGCTTCTCGCGTTCGCGACTTATTTAAAAAAGCTAAAGAAAACGCCCCCTGTTTAATTTTTATCGATGAAATCGACGCAGTCGGTCGTCAACGAGGTGCTGGTATCGGTGGTGGTAACGACGAGAGAGAACAAACCCTCAACCAGTTACTGACCGAAATGGATGGCTTTGAGGGCAACACTGGTATTATTGTCATTGCGGCAACTAACCGTCCCGACGTACTAGATTCAGCTTTATTGCGCCCGGGACGCTTCGATCGCCAGGTAATGGTAGACTACCCCGATTATAAGGGTAGATTGGGAGTACTTGAAGTTCATGCTCGTAGTAAAAAAATCGATCCCGAAGTGTCTTTAGAGGCGATCGCCCGTCGTACACCTGGATTTAGCGGTGCCGATTTAGCCAACCTCCTCAACGAAGCAGCGATTTTAACCGCTAGAAGACGCAAAGAAGCCGTGACCATGTTGGAAATAAACGATGCAGTCGATCGCGTCGTTGCTGGTATGGAAGGCACGCCCCTAGTCGATAGCAAAGCCAAACGCTTGATTGCCTATCATGAAATCGGTCACGCTTTAGTAGCAACCATACTTCCCGAACACGATCCTTTAGAAAAAGTAACTTTAATTCCCAGAGGACAAGCGGCGGGGTTAACTTGGTTTACACCTGGTGAAGAACAAGGTTTAGTGACGCGATCGCAGCTTTTGGCAATGATTACCTCAACTTTGGGAGGAAGGGCAGCAGAAGCAGTCATTTTCGGCGATGCCGAAGTAACCAGTGGTGCTAGTAACGACATCGAACAAATAACGGCAAGGGCGCGTCAAATGGTGACAAAATTTGGCATGTCTGAATTAGGCCCTTTAGCACTAGAAGGCGACAGCGAACCAGTTTTCTTGCGTAACGACTGGTCAAAATCTTCGGAATATTCTGAGGTAATTGCTTCTCGCATCGACAATCAAGTTCGTGAGATTATTTTGCATTGCTACGAAGAATCGAAAAAAATTATCAGCGAAAATCGCCAACTAGTCGATCGCCTAGTCGATCTTTTAATTGAAAAAGAAACTCTCGAAGGAGAAGAATTTCGCCAACTGGTGAAGAATTATACTGAAGTCATTCAAGACAAGGTAGTCGTACCTCATTGATATCTACTCCAAAAAGGTTTTGTTTGTAGGGTGGGCAATGCTCACCTTTTTATTTTGAGCTAATCTGGCAGCAGCCCCGCGCTCTACCCGATCGAGGGTGAGCCTATACGAAGAATGCGAGCGAGTTAAAAGACCGTCCTAACTTTTATTCTCAGAAACGGGATTTAGTTAATTCTAAAAAGCTGTTTCCTGAATACAAGGAACTACCTTCTCATACCCTGCAAGATGTGATTGCACGGGTAGAAAAAACGTTTGACC
>JBOFLQ010000301.1:0-30157 GCA_051657945.1 Xenococcaceae cyanobacterium
ACCTTTACCATCGTCAACTTTGACTTTGACGGTATAAGTGCCATTGTTGTCAGCATCAGCAGGTAATGCTTCGAAGTCGGGTGCAACTTTGAAGCTAACTGCACCAGTAGCAGGGTCGATCGCAAACAAAGCAGCATCATCACCATCTACTAAGCTGTAGGTTAAGATGTCGGCTGCATTAGCATCGGTTGCTTTAACGGTGGTAACAACAGTTGTGTTTTCAGCTACGGATGGATCGGGGGCGAGCGTGTCACCACCATCAAAGACTGGTGGTGTGGGATTCTCAACTTCTAAAGTTTGAGTTTTAGGATCGAGAACGCTATCGGGAGCGTTACTGTAAGTTTGAGAGGTTAATTGTGGTATTTTAACTGCTACTGTACTACCATCAAAGTTATCTAAAGCTGTAAAAGTTGCTGTAGCAATTTTGGTTTTTGCATCGGGATAAGGGTCTGATGTTGATGCAGCTTTAAATAAAATTGATGCTTTTTTGTTGGTTTCAGCAACACCATCGACATCAGCACTATCTGCTGTAGGAAGACTTTGAAATGATTTCTCAAAGCTAGTACTAGGATAATCAATTTTGTCTAGCTTTAATTCTTGGTCATTAAAGAATAAATTTAAGCTTAATTTGTTCGCTCCAGATTCGGCTGCATCCCTTTGAACTTCATGATAGATATCTACTGTAATTGTTTGACCTTTAGCTACCTGTTGAATTGAGGGTTCGATGCTTAAAATCTGCTGTCCCATGATAGTTTTCCTAATTTTGTTGATTGAATAAAGTAAAAGAAAGTTAGGGAGATAATTGTGCTTATCTTTGGTGGATAAACATAATTAAGTTAAAAACCTTGACGAGTTAAGGTACTGCTTGCATCACGGCTAACAAGTAAGATGCTTGCACTACATATTTATTGAGACTCTATTGAGGCATCTCCATATCATTTGAAGCAGTTGGAAGCCATTGGTCTAAATAAGTGAATATTTCATCTCCACTGGTTCGAGTAGCGTCTTGTCCTAATAAGACATCAGGACTTTCTTGTATAAATGCATCTAAGATCTGGGAATCACCAAAACTTCCATAAAGGTCTAATAGGCTATAGTCTGAGGATTCAACTTTACCATTGCCATCAACATCGAATATGACATCGTTAGCCATGTCTAGATACTTAGTTAATTGCTCTCCATTAACACGGGTAGCTCCTGTTCCTAAGAGGATATCTCGATTATCTTCGATGAATACATCAAACAATCCTGCTTCTGAGCCAAAACCTGCATATAGATTGATTAAGGTATAGTCTGATGACTGCATCTTTCCATTGCCATCTATGTCTAGGTTGACGTTAGGAGAGATAATTAAGTCTTCTGTACCAAAGTCAGAAACTGCATTACCTGCTTTGTCAGTCGCAGTGACTATGACATCGTATGTACTATTAGGAATTGGTTGAGGTAGATTGGTCAGATCCAAACTCCAAATACCTTTAACAGCATCGAGTACTACTACTGGGTTAGTCTCAGAGGTGTAGGTTACATCATTAACTTTGACAGTCAGTTTGTCAGTATCAACACCATCATAAGTACCAGTCAGCATTGGTTTGCCGTCGGTGTTTTCGATCGGATTGACTGTTGGTGCTAATGGTGGAATATCATCAACATCGGTGACATTAACTGTTATCAGTTTAATGGTTTCGTTATCAAAACCATCAACGGCTTTGACTTCGACTTGATAAGCGTTAGTGCCAGCAGCAGAAGCAGGGGCTTCAAAGTCTGGTGCAGCAGCAAAAGCCAGTTTGCCATCAGCATCGATGGTGAATTTAGCAGCATCAGCACCCATTCCAGTTAGGCTGTAAGTGATGATGCTGCCATCTGTGTCATTAACTGGTAGTGCAACTACTGTGGTGTTTTCAGTTACGTCTTTGGTGGCTGGTATTACTGGTTTGAGAGTTGGATTTTCCAGAATTTGAGTTACAGATTCGGGAACACCATTCTCGTTCCTAGCAGTCACAGTTACACTTATGCTTTCGCCATCTTCGAGGGTAAGTGCTTCGCCATCTTGAGGAATAGCCGTTTCTAAGTCAACACTCCACTCACCAGTGACAGCATCAGCACTGGTGGAGTAGGTAACATCATCGGTGCCGAGTTCGACCATAACAAACTCACCAGGAGTAGCTAGACCAGCAATTACTGGAGTGGTATCCTCGGTGATAGCATCAGAGGTAATGCTTAGAGCAAGAAGTCCTTGCCATTCAGCTTTTACTTTGGCTGTAAAGGCTAGTTCTAATCGATCGTTGTTGGTAGTAATTTCTAAGTTCCAGTCGCCACCTTTTGCTGCATTACCAGTAGGAGTTGTAGAGGCGGCGATTTCTGTACCAGTAATTTGATTTAATTTGGCAATAAATTCTGCACCTGCATCGCCAGCAGCAACATTACATCCGTAAATTAACAGAGCAGGGGAGCAGGTTCGCCCAGAAGCAGAGGAGAACCAGGTTTTTAGTTGATTTGTATATTGTTTTAATGTATCTAAACTTAGTTCTGTGTTGCCCAGATAAAGACATCCTGGCGCACCATGAGAAACAATATGAAGATTGGCGATCTCTTCATGCTGATTTAATACTTCGGTAATCTGTTCGATACCGTCTCTATTAGCATCTAGAATATGAACTTGAATTCCAGAAAGAACGCCTTGCGCTAAGGCTTGGTAGTCTTCGACATGAGAATCGATAACTACTAAATTTGCTGGTAGCTTTTGCATATTTAATTTATTGAGTTGAGTTGATGTAGGGTTTGATTTTTTCAAATAATTGAAGTTATTGAGGATAGTTCGATCGAAAAAACTTGATGTTTTTTTGTCCATAAAACATCTTTATTCGCTCCAAAAATACATTAATACCATCGCTATCGTGGCAAACTGAAACGCTTACAGCCATGGTATTTATACGTATTTCTTCAAATAAGTTTGCTCGAACAAATATACTTAAAATTTGGAGTAATTAAGTATATTTTCGCTAAGTACTTACGTAATAATTACGGATATTTAATTAGGTATTTTCTGGGACTTAATAATCGATAATATTATTGAGATCGATAAAATATAATTAGATATTAAATATTCAAAAAGGTGTTCGCTCTTGTTTTACTTTGAGTTCAAAGCTTATTTAAAATAAAATTTTTTAGACGCTCGAGCCTTTTTAGGTAATATTTAAGTAATTTATCTGTAAATAAAAATTAATTTTTAAAGCTGCATTGATATGGTATTTACCTCAGTATAAAATCTTAAGCAAATCGCTGAATTTAATAATTCTTTAAGAAATAAGGGAATAGAGAACGACGAACGGCGAACAGGCAACACAGAGATCTTTTGAAGAAGTCGCTCGAGCGATCGAGTTAACTTAAATTCAGTTTCTCTAAAATTTTTTCATGTCGGTGCGATCGAGATCTTGTTCAAAAAAGACTTCTCACTGACGATCTTGGCGAGAAATAGTATCTTTCAATACATTTAAAGATTTAAATGGCGAGTAGCTTATTAGATAAAATTAACTAGTTTTAAGCTGTGAAAACAAAAGGGATTAGGAATTAGAGATTAGGGATTAGAGATTAGGGATTAGGGATTAGGGATTAGGGATTAGGGATAAAAAAAAATTATTATTTGCTAGTTGCTACTTATTACTTAACTCCTAGCTTTTTTCCCTCTTATGCTTCTCTAACATAGGTTCGATCGAAAAGTTTTAGTTCAAATATGATTGGCAATTTGTTTCCAGTCGTCTACTCGACACTTTCGCCCCAGGCTTTGATGGACCTCATTTTGTCGCAATATACAACTGAGGAGGTAAGCGATTGTCAACTTTGGCATCGAGGATTGAGTGATGTTTATTTGGTAGAAACACCAATCCAAAATTACATTCTTAGAGTATCTCACCATCACTGGCGATCGCGATCGGAGATAGATTTCGAACTAGAATTACTCGATTTTTTCCATCAACGTCAATTTCCCGTCGCCTATCCTTTAAAAACTATTGACGATAAGTTATCGGTTGAAATCAACGCACCAGAAGGAAAACGTTATGCAGCTTTGTTTAAATATGCGCCTGGTACAGTACCGCTAGGTGATTTCGATCGAACTCAAAGCTATCTGTTGGGTAAAACTTTAGCCTCGCTGCATCAAGCTTCTCACGATTTTCAGTCACAAGCTTACCGTCAGCCATTAACATTAGAATATTTGCTCGATGATTCGATGGCGAAGATCGTTCCGTTTTTAGAATCTCGATCGGAAGATTACGAATACGTACGAGAGACGATCGCGCAGATAAAATTACAGTTACAAGATTTTCCCAAAGAATCACCTTTTTGGGTGGTATGTTGGGGCGATCCTCATAGTGGAAACGTTCACTTTACCGCAGACAATGGCTTTACTTTATTTGATTTCGATCAATGCGGTTATGGATGGCGTATTTTTGACATTGCTAAGTTTTTACACGTAGCGCTACGAACGGGAATTAGTAAACATGTTAGAGAAGCATTTTTAATTGGATATCAAGGTGTTTGCGAACTTAGCGATCGCGAAATAGATTCACTGCAATTTTTTACTCAAACGGCACATATTTGGGTTTGGGCTATTAATATTAATTATGCTTGTTTGCATAATTTTTGTAGGTTAGACGAGTTGTATTTGTCTAAATGGATCGAGCAATTAAAAATGTTGCGATCGAAGGATTGGCAGTTATTTTAATTTTAGGTTAAATACTAATTCAATCAAAAATAATTCACGATCTGATTTTATTTTCTGAGGAAATAGGTTTTAATCAACTGCGCGATCGTGTCATTCTAAATTCAACTCTCAATCCCATTTCTCTTGGTGGCGTTTCCATTACTCACAATAAAGAAACAGTTTGGACAGAGTTTGAGTATTCTACTATTTGTGGCGCACCCGATCGAGGAAGAGTAAAAAAGACTTTAAAAACTAATATAAATGAGTGGGCGCAGATAATTTATAACGGCAGATTTTCTAGTAGCTGGACTGGCTTTTGGTGGTATGAAAAAAAAGTTGTTAATGCGGGTTTATTCGAGCGTCTGTCAGCTAACGTTTTTATAAAAATATTACCAAAAGCAACATTTCGATCGATGATAGATCTATTTTAAATAAATTTTTTTAACTACAAAGAAAGACGTTGAATAAATTCTTGATGTTCTGAGGTATTCAATCCCTGTTGCAATATTTCTAGTACGATTGTCATTTCTCCTGACAACAGTGCAGATACCGCTAGATACAAACCAGGAAAAATAACAGAACGAATAATTCCTGTTGAATCTGGTTCTAGCAAAATATATTCTCCTGCTTCGAGACTAAACCAATCCAATTGACGATCGTATACTCGCCAAACTAAATATTCTTGCACCCCATTACGTCTGTATGCCCGTTTTTTATCATGTAGATCGTAGGCAGCACTACTAGCAGCAACCTCTACTATCAATTCTGGCGCACCTTCAACATAGTCATCTTCACTAATTTCTGCCTGTCCGCGATCGATTAAGAGTACTGCATCTGGCTGAGGTTCGTTATCCAAATCCAAACGAACTGTAGGATTATCGCCGATGCTGACACCAGGAGTAAATGCTTGATAAACTCCTAACCAAGTCATTATAAAGCTATGAGGTTGTGAATGACTTCTAAAACGTAATGCTGCTGGCACGTAAACGACTCCTTCAATTAATTCCGCTTTCTTAATTTGGGGCATTGCTTGATAACGCCGTTCAAATTCATGGCGAGTGAGGCGATCGCCATTTTCTAAAGGCGGAATAATTGAGGTGGTAAAGGTCGATCGATTAGTTATCATTTCTATTTTTCTCTTGCAAACTATGCCAAGATCCTAACTTAACCGACGAAACTCATAAAACTTAAAATAACAACCAAATATATTATTTGATAATGGTCACGATCGATTTGATTTTGGCTATTTATTCGCTCTACTGGTTTCGAGACTTCGGCTCGATCTTTTTCTTCTGCTTTTAATTTTTCTTTTTCTTCAATGCGATCGATAAATTGTTGTGCTTGAAATATTAAATTGTTAACTTTAATAAATCAATTTTTTACATGTAATTTTGATGTTCTACAATTTTCAAAAATTTTGACAGATGTTGTAACTCGATCGCCAAAAATCAAAAGTCAAATCATATTCTGTTGAGTAAAAATTTTTTGATGGAGATAAAAAATTTTTATTCATTTAAGTGCGATCGCAAATATAATCTAAACTTTTAGTTTTTTGGTTTTAGTTTTAATCTTCAAATGAAAAATTACTACTTAATATAACTTCATGTGCTGTGATGACCAAAATTCGTATAGATAATTATTTAGGTCTTGACGAAATTACAGGGTTTGAGTAACCTAAAAATATACATATGTCGGATTCGTGCGTCTATTTTTAGAAAACGCCTCTGCAACCCACGTTTTTCGTTATCGCGATCGACTAGAGACAAGTTTTGAACCAAGTCAAAATTGTGAACGCTTGTAAAAATTATTTGACAAGCAAAGCAAAGATGTGCATTTTTTTTCGATCGATCTGACAACTAGAAAAAAAGCGACTATAAATTTTCAAGTTATTCGATCGGCGATCGAATTGAAAAAATTTTTTTTATTTAGAATGCCTCTAACCACACAGCCGCTTCCCAACAAGGTTCGATTCCACCCCAATCAACTAAAATCTCAGGATATTTACTTTCTGACAACAAGCGCTTTTCTACTACCAACCCCATACTGGGATGAGATCCCTTAAATACTACATCGCCAGGTTTCAAAATTATGTAGATCGCCCAACCTAAATGTAATCGATCGTTTCGATCTAACTCTAAAATCTTGATGGTGTTTAACCAACGCCAAAAAGCGAGTTGCAGTTCTTGCTTAGAAACAAAAGTACTCCAGCGTTTGCCATTTTTCCAATAGCTAACCCAACAAGATTTTTTGTGGATGCCTGTGTTTTTGAGTATGCGATCGATTCTTAAAAGTTTGCTCTGAAAAATTAGGCAGATTATCGATCTTAGTTTGGAAATATCTAAAACTGTGTTTATCATAATGGATAAGTACCTCATGTAAATGGCTAAGTACCTTATATGTTGGGTATCAGGCGATCGCGAACTTTCTCAGGGCTGGCGATCGCCTTTAATATTTTTTGGAATTTAACAAAAATTCGTTGTTTGTCACTGGGCTAACCTCCTTTGTTCGATTCTATATGTTTTCTACCGTAGTTGTCAACTGTATGAGACAACCATGAAATAAAAAGAGAATAAGATAATAAGAGTAGAAACATGTCACTAACAAGCTCGGTGAAAGTAATAAGGCAGAAAGAATCATACGCTCCAAACTTACATGAAAGAATCAAAGAAGCTAGAGAAAAAGATGGGCGATCGGCTCAAGTTTTGGCAACACTAGCTGAAATATCGACTGCTTATTGGTACAAACTTGAAGCGGGAACGCAAAAATGGATATCTGAGGATGTCTTAAGGCGAATTGAGTCAGTCTTAGGTGTTGACTTTGGAGTGCAATTTGATGATTAGTTTACAAGATAGTGACTTCTAAAATTTAATCTCGATCGCACATCGATCTAGAAATTAAAATTAAATAACAAACACATAAACACCAAAATCTTTATGAGCGGATCGATTTCGCCTCAGTTGTTATTTAAAACTTGAATTTAACAGCAAGTATTCACAGCTATATACGAGCCAAAACTTAAAGTAGATCGAGATTGGATAACTTACCTTTTTCATCAATTTTCCACGTTCCTGGCTTCACAAGAAACCGATCCATATCAGCACCACCTAACTTGGGGGTAGCGTCTGTATACTCTTCACTATATAAAATTTCAAGATGTAGAGTTTCTGAGTGCATCTTGTCGTAAAAGTCGCCTAAAACAGGATAGCAACTACGGTAAAAAAGTTTGCGATCGGTAGCGATCGAAGTTAAATAGTTAGCTATCTGTAAAATCTCTTCTCGCGGTGTCACCCACCTATAAAAATAGAAAAATTCGCAGATTATCCGTTCCACAGATTCCAGTTTAAAAACATCAACCGATACATCCGTCCAAATAGTTTGTAAATAAGCTTGAATTCGATCGATTTTGAAATCAGTTTGAACATCAAAGCCAAACATCTGACTCATAAATTTTAGACCCTGAGTAATTAATCGAAAGAATTTAATCATAGTTTCATTTGCGATCGCCGATCGATCTAGAAACTAACAATTAGATCGCAAGCACATAGACACCAAAATTTTTGATTTCGTTTTTCGTCACTTTGCTTCGATTCAAATCTTGCCAATTCACTTTCACACAAATCCTTGGAAAAGATCCCAACTAAAACCTCCAATAGCGATACAATAAATCCCTGTCACGTAAATCTGCATCTGCTATGTCGTCTCCCTTCTCTCCAGAAGAAATCGCTGCTGAAGGCATCAAACCTGAAGAATATCAAGAAATAGTCGATCGCCTAGGTCGTCATCCCAACAAAGCCGAATTGGGAATGTTTGGCGTAATGTGGTCGGAACATTGTTGCTATAAAAATTCTCGACCGCTATTAAAACAATTTCCCACCACAGGCGATCGCATACTAGTTGGGCCTGGAGAAAATGCTGGTGTAGTAGACTTAGGTGACGGACTGAGATTGGCTTTTAAAATAGAATCTCACAATCATCCTTCCGCAGTCGAACCTTTTCAAGGCGCAGCTACAGGTGTAGGTGGCATTCTCAGAGATATTTTTACGATGGGTGCGCGTCCGATCGCCATTCTAAATTCTCTTCGTTTTGGCGATTTAGAAGATGCGCGTACCAGAAGAATTTTTAACGGTGTCGTTGAAGGAATCAGTCATTATGGCAATTGTATCGGCGTACCCACCGTTGGAGGCGAAATTTATTTCGATTCCGCTTACAATGGCAATCCTTTAGTCAATGCTATGGCGTTAGGTTTGATGGAAACCGAGGCGATCGTCAAATCTGGTGCGGCTGGTATTGGCAATCCAGTATTATATGTCGGTTCGACTACTGGCAGAGATGGTATGGGTGGCGCTAGTTTTGCTAGTGCGGAATTAACAGATGAATCGATGGACGATCGCCCTGCCGTTCAAGTTGGCGATCCTTTCCTAGAAAAATCTTTGGTGGAAGCTTGTTTGGAAGCTTTTAAAACTGGTGCTGTCGTTGCCGCCCAAGATATGGGTGCGGCTGGGATTACCTGTTCGACTTCAGAAATGGCAGCTAAAGGCGGTGTCGGGATCGAATTAGATTTAGATAAAATTCCCGTGCGCGAGACGGGAATGATTCCCTATGAATATCTTCTCTCAGAATCGCAAGAGAGAATGTTATTCGTCGCTCAAAAAGGACGAGAACAGGAATTAATCGATATTTTCCACCGTTGGGGGCTTCAAGCTGTAGTGGCTGGAGAAGTAATTGAAGAATCGATCGTCAGAATTTTTTTCCAGGGAGAAATCGCCGCACAAATTCCAGCTACCGCTTTGGCAGACAATACCCCAATTTATCATAGAGAAATTTTAGCAGAAGCACCCGCATACGCGCAAAAAGCTTGGCAATGGAATGCTGAATCTTTACCTCCTTGTTCGATCGAGGGTATTGAAATTGACGGAAAACAAAAGACTTGGAACGAAATATTACTGCAATTACTCGATACCCCAACGATCGCTTCTAAAAGTTTCGTTTATCGTCAATACGACCATCAAGTTCAAAATAATACGGTGCTTTTACCTGGTGGTGCTGATGCCGCAGTCATTCGCGTCCGTCCTTTAAATGCTAAACCTGGCAACTGTAATATTGGTGTGGCAGCAACTACAGATTGCAATCCTCGCTATGTTTATCTCGATCCCTACGAAGGAGCAAAAGCAGCCGTCGCCGAAGCAGCCAGAAATCTTAGTTGTGTAGGTGCCGAACCTTTAGCAGTTACAGATAATCTCAATTTTGGTTCTCCCGAAAAACCGATCGGCTATTGGCAACTCGCGTCTGCTTGTCGCGGCATCACCTTCGCTTGTTTGGAAATGAAAACGCCAGTCACCGGCGGTAATGTTTCTCTCTACAACGAAACTGTTGACTCACAAGGCAATCCACAACCAATTTATCCCACGCCAGTCATTGGTATGGTCGGTTTAATTCCCGATCTTACTAAAATTTGCGGTCAAGGCTGGCAATCTCAAGGCGATTTAATTTACTTGCTCGGTTGCGCCCCATCTTCCACACTTGGGGCTTCGGAATACCTCGCTTCGATTCATAAAATTGTCGCTGGTAAACCACCAGTAGTAAATTTTGACTTAGAACGTCAGGTACAACAAGCATGTCGTCATGGCATTCGTCAGGGTTGGGTGCGATCGGCACACGATGTTGCTGAGGGGGGCTTAGCTGTGGCTCTAGCAGAATCTTGCCTCAGTGGTGGATTTGGCGCAGAAATTAATTTAGAAATAACCAATAACCCTAAAAAACGGATTGACGAACTACTTTTTGGCGAAGTTACCAGCGCGATCGCGGTATCTGTAAATCCAGTTGTAGCAAATGAATGGGAATCTTATTTAAAACAATCCATAGAAAGCCATTGGCAAAAAGTTGGTTGTGTCGGTCAAAAAGGAGCAAATTTCACTATTATTACCGATCGCGATCGAGCTTTAATCAATGTTAAGATTAGTGACATGAATGTTTGTTGGTCTCAAGCAATTGAGAAAAGATTAAAAGTTTAAATCATAACGTACAGATCTATTTATATCTAAATTCCCCAAAGTCAGTTACATTACTATTAGGAAAAATTTAAACAATTGTTAACATATCTAAGCGTTGGTTTAACCAACGCTTAGATGTTTGCATCGAAGATCGACTTCTGCTACTAGGAGCTAGAGCCATAGTATGTTTCCCAATGATTCTTTTTACTGCGAAGACGACTGTACTGACCATGTCAATCGTGTCCGGGCAACTTCGGAATCCGCACCTCACCAACAAAATAATTTAGATTTGCGATCGGATAAGCCTGAAGAAGCTTGTGGAGTTTTTGGCGTTTACGCACCAGAACAAGATGTAGCGAAGTTAACTTATTTTGGGCTTTACGCGCTTCAGCATCGCGGACAGGAATCGGCAGGTATTGCCACGTTTGAAGGCAAGAAAGTTTATTGCCACAAAGATATGGGGCTTGTCTCGCAAGTTTTTAAAGAAGATATTCTCAGCCATTTACCTGGCTCTCTAGCTGTCGGTCACACCCGCTATTCAACTACGGGTTCGAGTCATAAAGTTAACGCCCAACCAGCCGTAGTCGAGACACGTCTGGGTTCGTTAGCTTTAGCACATAATGGCAATTTGGTCAATACCAAAGAATTGCGCGAAGAATTAAGCCGACGCAACTGCGATTTTAATACTACCACCGATTCAGAAATGATTGCCGTGGCGATCGCCAGTGAAGTAAACCAAGGTAAAGATTGGTTGGATGCAGCAATTAGTGCTTTTAATTTGTGTTCTGGCGCTTACAGTTTGACGATCGCCACTCCCGAAGGAGTTATGGGCGCACGAGATCCTAATGGCATTCGTCCGCTAGTGATTGGAATTTTACCTGGCAATCCCAATCGTTACGCACTCGCTTCAGAAACCTGCGGTTTAGATATTATCGGTGCAGAATATTTACGAGATGTCGAACCAGGCGAGTTAGTTTGGATAACCGAAGCAGGTTTAGCGTCTTTTCATTGGGCAAAAAAAGCAGAGAGAAAGCTTTGTATTTTCGAGATGATTTATTTTGCCAGACCAGATAGCATTATGCATGAAGAAAGTTTGTATAGCTATCGTATTCGTTTGGGCGAACAGTTAGCCAAAGAATCTTATGTAGAAGCTGATTTGGTTATGGGCGTACCCGATTCTGGTATCCCAGCGGCGATCGGATTTTCTCGTAAATCTGGCGTATCCTATGGAGAAGGTTTGATCAAAAACCGTTATGTCGGAAGAACGTTTATCCAACCGACGCAAAGCATGAGAGAGTCTGGTATTCGCATGAAGCTAAATACTCTCAAAGACGTTCTAGCAGGAAAACGAGTTATTATTGTTGACGATTCGATCGTACGCGGGACAACTAGCCGCAAGATTGTTAAAGCTTTGCGCGATGCGGGTGCAACTGAAGTACACATGAGAATTTCTTCGCCACCGGTAACACATCCGTGTTTTTACGGTATCGATACCGATACCCAAGATCAATTAATTGCAGCAACCAAGTCAGTCAATGATATTGCCGAACAAATCGGTGTTGATAGTTTGGCATATTTAAGTTGGCAGGGAATGTTAGATGTAACGGGCGTAGATACTAACAGTTTCTGTTCGGCTTGTTTTACTGGTGATTATCCGATCGCCATTCCAGAAAACATTAAACGCGCCAAGTTAATGTTAGAGGAAATTAAGGTTTAATTGGTTGGAAAATAGTAGCTAAAAATACCCGTGCAATTGCGGACAGATTGTACGGGGATCTTTTGCCATTTGCGGAAGATACCTAGCTCTGCTATTAATAATGAGCCGATCGGCGTAGTTAAAATTAGTATATTTGCGGAGGACACTTAAATCTTTTTTTAGGTATCATTTAGAAAAGTAAAAAGGTACCAGTTGAAACAACTGATACCTAAGTAATGAACCGTGAAATACTGCAAATCTGCTAGCTAAAATTTGTATGTGTCGCTTATTTAAGCTTTTCTCTCTTACTGATTAGTGGATGTTACTGATTAATTTCCTTGCTCTTTTTTCTTATATACGTATTTTCACCGAAAAAAGAGCAAATGGCAAGAGTATTATTGTAAAGAAATATTAAAACATTTGATGGGCTTCTCAGTAATTTTCAACCGAGAAGCCTATTTTATTGCCAATCGCCTTTGTTGAGAACGCTTTCAACGACCTGCGGTCGAGGGAACAGGCAACGGGCAACGGGCAACGCTGCACCGGGCAAAAGTAGCAAGTAGTAAGTAACAAGTAGTAAGTAAATATTGGCTGTTAACTCATTACTCAATGACGAGTTACTCAATGACGAGTTACTCATTACTCCCTGTTCCCTGTTCCCTGTTCCCTTTTAACTCAAGCAATCGATCGCCTCAAGTAAACCTAAGGCTTTATTAAGCGTTTCTTGAAACTCCAATTCTGGTTCTGAATCGGCAACCAAACCAGCGCCAGCTTGTACTGAGACGAGATGCTGTCCTCCTGGTTGAGGTCTAACTACCATTGTCCGAATGGCGATCGCGCTGTTAAGTTGTCCTTCAAAATCGTAATAGCCGTATACTCCAGAATAAGGGCCTCTTCGTTCTGGTTCTAATTCGCGAATAATTTCCATAGCGCGAATTTTAGGCGCACCACTAACTGTTCCAGCAGGGAAACAGGCTTTGAGTAAATCCCAAGCAGTTTTATTAGAATCTAATTCACCGACGACGTTACTAACGATGTGCATGACGTGAGAATAACGCTCGATCGTCATCAATTCGTCAACGCTGACACTTCCAGAAGTACAAACTCGACCTAAGTCGTTACGACCTAAATCGACCAACATGACGTGTTCGGCAATTTCTTTGGGGTCTTTCAGTAATTCTACGGCTAAAGCTTTATCCTCCTCCGTAGTTTTACCCCTACGCCTAGTTCCCGCGATCGGACGAACGGTTGCTTTGAGTCGATTAAGGTCGCTGAGTTCGGCTTTAACCATTACTTCTGGAGAAGAACCGATAATTTGCCACCCATTAAAATTATAATAAGCCATGTAGGGAGAGGGATTAATCAAACTCAGAGAACGATACAGATTAAAAGGATCTCCTGCATAGGTTGTCGATAGACGTTGGGAAATGACAACCTGAAATATATCGCCAGCACGAATATATTCTTTAGCTTTGATGACGTTAGCGCAAAAATCAGTTTTGGAAGTATTGCTTTCTAAAACTAACTTGTTAGCTTCAATATTATTACCGAGAATTTCTTTTGACTTCCAAGTCAGTGATTTAGCTTCAAGCGGCAGGGGTAATTGTAACTTTAAGACTAGTTTGGTAACGCGATCGCAAGATTCTCGATAGACTTGTTCTAAGTCTACATTGGGATCGCGCAGATCTGCATAAGCGATCGCCCAAATTTTTCGCTTGACTCGATCGAATACGATTAAATTATCTATCTGCATCCAAACTCCGTCTGGCAAATCGTCTGGAGAAATTGGATAGACTGGCACTCTCGGTTCGATCCAACGAATTAACTCATAACCCCAAAAGCCAAACAAACCGCCAATTCCTGGCGGCAGTTGCGGTAATTTGACTGGATGTATCGGTTGCAAACATTTTTCTAAAACCTCAAACGGATCGCCGTCAAAAACCTCACAATTGCCGTTGCGGTGACTTTGAGTAGTTTTGTCTCCCCTTGCCTCTAATACCCAGATTGGATCGCAACCTAGAAAACTGTAGCGTGCTAGGTTTTCACCACCTTCTACCGATTCCAATAGAAAATTATAAGGCTGTCCCGCGCAGACTTTGTACCAAGCAGAAACAGGGGTTTCTAAATCTGCTACCCATTCTTGATACACGGGAACGAAATTCCCTTCTTGTGCGAGCTGAGAAAACTGAGAAAAATCTGGAAAAATCATTGTTGAGATTTAAGCTGAGGGATTGGTAAATGGTAGTTGGCGGTCGGTAATTGATAATTTACCCTACCTAAATACCTATTACTGACAAATTGTACGGGCGGGTTGACCAAAATTTATGTTGCATACCATCAAATTTGTTAAACTCGCCCCTACCCAACTAACAAATACCAGTCCCCAGTAAGTAATTACCGATGTTTATACTTCGTAAGGCTTTTTACCAGAGAACTTGATGGTTGCTGGTTCTGGATTATTGCCAATCTTTCTATCGATCTTGCCATTAAATGCACGACCTTCATTAACTTTTTCTGGGAAGACACCATCGGCTGGGTGTAGATATTGAATTTCACCGTTTGGGTAAATTCGATAAACTTTGTAGTTTTCGATTTTTGGTTTGAATTTGGTTCTGAATTGAGCGCCCAATGCCAGACACTGTTCTTTGCGTGCCAAATACATCAAATTGTCGCCTTGATTCATTACAGCCGCGCCGCCAGTGGGCATTTCAAATACTTGTTCTTTGTTACTAGTCCAAGTAATAGCGTATTTTTCTTCTACATCTGCTTTGGTAAGCAAACCGCCAGTGCTGCCACCAAATTTAGGTGCTTGTCCTTTAAGTTCTGTTCCTTCTGACATATTTTAAGTTCTCTCTCAAAAATGTTCGATCGGTTTTTGACATCCAGTGACTAAAGCCGACTGACTTATATCATATAGGGAATGCTATCACCCAGAATGTGACTCTCTCTTAATTCTGTCAAGAACTGTTACAGTTTGTTATTGGTTCATTGTTCGTTGTTCGTTGTTCATTGTTCATTGGTTGTTAGTTGTTAATTTATTACTCATTACTTATTACTCATTACTCATTACTCATTACTCATTACCCTATCCCCTATCCTTTATTCCCTTTTCTTCTTTGTTTTTCTCTGCTTGGTGTTGCGAACCGCTATATTTGAAGCATTGGTATTTTCTTCTTGGGTAGGGGCGATCGCGCTGGAATTTTGAAAAACAGGGACAGTGAAGTGAAATTGACTGCCCATGTCTTTTCCTGCCGATTCTGCCCAAATTTGTCCGCCCCAGTTACTGACAATCTGACGACAAATTGCCAACCCCAAACCAGTACCGCCAGCACTACGACGCAAAGCACCTTCTTCTTGATAGAAGCGATCGAAAACTTTTTCGAGGCGCGATGGCTCAATTCCTCGTCCGGTGTCTGAAATTGTTACTTCAACGCTATCGCCGCCTTCACTTTTGGCATCGATAACGACTTGACCTTTGTTACTGGTAAATTTACAGGCATTGTCGAGTAGTTTGGCAATAACTTCCACCAACCATTCCCCATCTGCTTGCACCAAAGGTAAATCGTTAACTTCTGGAGGATTAATTTTAGGCAAATTACTACTATTATTAAAGTTACGAGCGCTAATGTTACTGATAGCTAAATCGATGCACTCTCCGAGGGAGAGAGCTTCAGGATGCCATTGTATGCGACCGCTTTCGAGTTGAGAAAGTGTGAGAAAATCTTGAATGAGAGTACGCATCCGTTCTGCATCGCCGATCGCTGTATTGAGCATGACTTGACGCAGTTCGGGCGACATATCGGGTTCGGTAGCAAGACTTTCCAAGCAAACTCTAATAGTTGAAAGAGGAGTTCGTAATTCGTGACCTGTTATGGCTACTAAGTTAGAACGGGTGCGATCGAGGGCTTCTAGCTGTTCGTTGAGATCTTCGAGGTTGGCGTATGCTTCTGCTTGAATTAGGGCAACTCCAACTTGAGTTGCGATCGCGTTAACGAGGGAAACATCTTCATCTTTCCAAGGAGAAGGCGTACGATTGCAGTGATGTAATTCCACCATCCCCAACATTTTGCCTTGATAGAGTACGGGAACGAACAACCAAGAGGCGATCGAGTATTTTTCTACAAGTTTATATAAGTAATTATCGGTTCGATCTTCGGGTTTTAAATTTTCGATTTGAGAATTACTAGTAGTATTTGCCGAGACAAACGCTGCTTGGACATCATCGATTTTGAGTGCTTCTCGCAGTTCGACTACTTCTTGAAACAGGGGATTATCTTTAAGTTGCCAAGTTTGTCCTTTAACTGAAGAAATGCCAGAATTTAAAAATTCGTGATCGATAATAGCAGTAGCATCGTTTTCATGACAGCGATAAACGATACAGCGACATACACGCAATCCCTCACCTAATTTCTGCACGGCGATTTGCAAAATTTCTTCTGTGTTAAAAGAACGTCGAATTGCAGTAGTTACTGAATTAATCAATCTTTCTTTTTGTTCTTTAATTGCCAAAGATTTATTAGCTTTGAGTAATTTATAGTGACTCGCTTGTAAATAGGTAACTAATCTTTGGACGAAAGGATCGGCGTTGTTGTCTTGAGATTCGAGAACAACGGTTGTATTGTTTTCTTTAGGATCGACAGTTAAAAGCGATCGATTAATTTGGTCAATTTTGGCTTTTAATTCTGGTCGATAAATTATAATACGCTTTAATAATATTTCCGCTGCTGCCTGAGTTATCTGAGGATCGAAAGTCCAAATTCCTTCAAAACGACGGTTAGTATCGATCGTTCGATCGTCTGTTTCTGTAGCCAATGCAGTTCGTTCGCGACAAATCAAACAACTGGCGTGATGTCGATCGAGTATGACTAGATGCCATTCTTGCCCTAAAGCGTCTGTCGGTTCGAAGGCAATGGTTTCGTATACATCGGAACTGTTTTTAAAATCTGTTTCTGGGGATGCTAGTACGAAGACGTTATCTGTTTTTTGGGCGATCCTTCGGTAACGATGAGCCTCCTGTCGATAAAAGCGCTCTTTTTGAAAACTAGCAATTACCAAAGGTTCGTCCGATCCTGCTAGTACCCGATCTTCCATAGCGTGAGAAAGCGCAGTTAAGGAAGATTTAAAGTACATTTGCGGTCGCCAATCTGAAAAAGATTGCAGCAATTCTGATAGTACAGAATTAGAGATGCTCATTTATAATTTCGCTCTCGGTCTGAAAAACGCAAAACCCAAAATGCTGGCTTGCAAAACTTGACTGCTTGTAAGACAAGTCAGTGAATTGGAGAATTCGAATCGCTCGATTATGATTTATTCAAATAATTGTGACATAAGTTACTTAAAATTCGAGCGATCGCGGCACCATCTTATTCGATTCTCCTATGAACATCGTACAAAAAACAATCTATTTTAAAAATTTAGGGAATAGGGAATAGGGAATAGGGA
Source organism: Xenococcaceae cyanobacterium (assembly GCA_051657945.1). Lineage (GTDB taxonomy): Bacteria > Cyanobacteriota > Cyanobacteriia > Cyanobacteriales > Xenococcaceae > CAZJTL01. The sequence goes on from JBOFLQ010000301.1 coordinate 17,828, forward strand.
ATAGGGAATAGGGAATAGGCAACAGGCAACAGGGGATAAGAGTCACGCATTCAAGAGTTAAAAGTGCAAAGTAAATACAGTTACTTTTGACTTAACCCGATGCCCGTTGCCCCTTGCCCTAAATTTTAAACTTCTCAGTAATCCTTTTCATGGCTTCTTCAACATTGGCGCGGCTGTTGAAGGCAGAAATGCGGAAATAACCTTCACCTGCTGCACCAAAACCAGATCCAGGCGTACCGACGACATTACAAGTATGAAGTAATTTATCGAAGAAATCCCAACTAGATAAACCGTGGGGAGTTTTTACCCAAACGTAGGGTGCATTAATGCCGCCATAGACTTGCAATCCTGCGGCGCTAAGGCGATCGCGCACAATTTTAGCATTTTCTAAATAAAAGTTGACTAATTTCTGAATTTGTGCTTTCCCTGCTTCGGAATAGACGGCTTCGGCACCACGTTGGACGATGTAGGAAACGCCATTAAATTTGGTAGATTGGCGACGATTCCACAACTTCCACAACTCGACATCAGATCCGTCTGCGGCTTTAGCTGTTAGGGTTTTGGGTACTACTGTTAGAGCGCAGCGAGTTCCCGTAAAACCTGCATTTTTGGAAAAGGAACGAAATTCGATCGCGCAATCTTTTGCCCCTTCAATTTCGTAAATTGAATGGGGAAGGTTGGGGTCGGTAATAAAGGCTTCGTATGCTGCATCGAAGAAAATTATCGATCCATTAGCTTTGGCATAATCTACCCAAGCTTTAAGGTGTTCTTTGCTGGCAGTTGCACCTGTAGGATTATTGGGAAAGCACAGATAAATTAAATCGACTTTTTGGGAGGGAATTTGAGCGGTAAAATTATTTTCAGCAGAAATTGGTAGATAAACTAAACCGCCATATTCACCTTTATCGTTGGCATCTCCTGTATTACCAGCCATGACGTTGGTGTCTACGTAGACGGGGTAAACAGGATCGGTAACGGCGATCGAATTATCATCGCCAAATATATCGAGGATATTACCCGTATCGCATTTCGAACCGTCGGAAATAAAAATTTCTGAAGCGTCAATGTCACATCCTCTTGCTTGAAAATCGTGGGCGGCAATTTTCTCTCGCAACCAAGCATAGCCTTGTTCGGGGCCATATCCTTTAAATTTATCGCGATCGCCCATTTCTTCTACGGCTTCAATCATTGCCTGACGACAAGCTTCGGGTAAAGGTTCGGTTACGTCACCAATTCCCAAGCGAATAATGTTTGCGTCTGGATTGGCTTGAGCAAAAGTATTAACTCTTCTGGCAATTTCGGGAAAAAGATAACCTGCTTTAAGCTTGAGGTAATTATTGTTAATGGTAGCCATATTAAAATCTCTATAAACAGATCGAACAAATAATAGGGACTTCAACATTGTCTAATAGATTGCAAACAGATTTAAATATAAGTAGATTGTTTTTCTCAGGAATAAAAATTCCCGTCTTTTACTTATTCTGTTCCCTATTCCCTGCGATGCACTGAGCTTGCCGAAGTGTTCCCTGTTCCCTGTTCCCTGTTCCCTGTTCCCTACTCCCTATTCCCTACTCCCTATTCCCTATTCCCTATTTAAGGAGAAGTAATTATGACAGAATTAGCTCAACAAAAATGTCAGGCTTGTCGAAAAGATGCCCCCCTTGCCACTCCTGAAGAAATCGAAAAATTTAAACCGCAAATTCCCGATTGGAAAATTATCGAAGTAGATGGTGAAAAGCGTTTGGAGAGAATTTATAAATTTACCGATTTTAAAAGCGCGATCGCGTTTACTAACTTAGTTGGCGACGAAGCAGAAAAAGAAGGTCATCATCCCGCTTTGTTAACTGAATGGGGAAAAGTAACCGTTACCTGGTGGACTCACGCGATTTCAGGACTGCATGAGAATGATTTTATTATGGCAGCAAAAACTGATGAAATTTTAGGAAGGATTAAAAAATAGTAAACTCTTGAGATTTATTGACCAACTTTTTTTTATTTCCCTAACCCCTAACCCCTAACCCCTATCCCCTATCCCCTATTCCCTAGCCCCTAACCCCTAACCCCTATTCCCTAAATTAGGTAAGCTGTTGTGCATAAAAACATTGCATATTTGGCTGTTGATAAAAGCCTTCTGCCTTCTGCCTCCTGCCTTCTGCCTTTTCTCAACCAGCAAATTAAATGCGTGTCAGCTTACTCTTAAAGCTAACCTAGATAAGGTGAGTCAAGAACGAGAAAAAAATAGTGGTATATAAGATAGGATTATTGGGATTAGGTACGGTAGGAAAGGGTACGGCAGAAATCTTACTCAGCCCATCTGGTCGCCATCATCTCCTACAAGAAGTCAAAATCGAACGTGTGGGAGTGCGATCGCTAGATAAACCCCGACAACTTTCATTACCTCCAGAAATTTTAACTACAGACTTGGAAGCGATCGTCACCGATCCAAATATTGATATTGTTGTTGAAGTTTTAGGCGGAATCGAACCAGCAAAAACACTCATTCTCAAAGCGATCGCCCAGGGCAAACATATTGTTACTGCTAATAAAGCTGTCATTGCCCGTCATGGCGACGAAATCTACACAGCAGCAAATCGAGCGGGCGTATACGTCTTTCTAGAAGCTTCTGTTGGTGGCGGCATTCCTGCCATTAAACCGCTCAAGCAATCCTTGGTAGTCAATCGCATCAACAATGTGATTGGCATTGTTAACGGTACTACTAATTACATTTTGACCCAAATGACCCAAAAGGGTGCTGACTTTGACGAGGTACTCGTCCAAGCACAAAAGCTGGGTTATGCTGAAGCCGATCCGACTGCTGATATCGATGGTTTAGATGCAGCCGATAAAATCGCCATTCTCGCCTCGATCGCTTTTGCTGGAAGAGTTAAACGCGAGGATGTCTATTGCGAAGGTATTCGTCAAGTCAGTGCTGCGGATATTAATTACTCCGAAAAGCTGGGATTTGTAATTAAGTTATTGGCGATCGCTCAGCGCCTCAAGCAAAACGAAACGGACGAAATACAACTTCGAGTTCATCCTACCTTAGTGTCAAAAGAGCATCCTCTTGCCAATGTAAACGGCGTTTATAACGCTATTTTAGTTGAGGGTGAACCATTGGGACAAGTAATGTTTTTTGGCCCTGGCGCAGGGGAAGGCCCTACTGCTAGCGCTGTTGTTTCTGATATTTTAAATATAGTCGGTATTCTTACCAGTAGCGGTACGACTAAAAAACTAGACCCCGTCTATAGCTATTCTCACCAACACTATTGTACGGTAATGCCTGTTGATGAGTTAGTTACTCGTTTTTACGTTCGTTTCCTCTGTCGAGATGTACCTGGTGTCATCGGTCATATCGGTACTAGTTTTGGCAAGCATCAAGTGAGTTTAGAATCGATCGTGCAAATTGGTTTTCAAAACGAATTAGCAGAGATTGTCGTAGTTACTCATGACGTACGCGAAGGTAACTTCCGCCAAGCATTACAAGAAATTCGCATGACTAGCGCGATCGATAGCATTCCCAGTATTTTACGGGTACTTTAACTTTAATCTCATTCAAGGTTGGATTTTTTTGCCTAATTTGAAGTCGATCTGGCTGAAATGGATATTTTAGATCGCGATTTCAGCCAATTGACTTTAGACTTTCTTGGTAAAACTAAATTTTTTGTACCAATTCCAAACCTTCTTTACATTCTTTGACACGGTTTTCTGAAGATATCAAATTGTATTTGAACAGATCGGCTAAATCTTGAAGTTGAGCGATTGCTTCTGCCCCTTCTAGTTTCATTAATTCGCGATCGTCGCGCATTTCCGTCCATGTAATACCGTAATCAGAAACCAAGAATCTAATCAGGTGGCTATCTCCTAAACTAACCATGAATGATGCGCTATTCATCTGTCCGCCACAGGTGTAGCAAGATGCTAAATAGCCTTTGTTTTCTAAAACGATTGCCAAAGCTTGAAGATTCATAACCAAATCTTTGACAAATTGACGATGTTGCTGTGCAAGTCTTACAAACACTTTGTCCCTCCAGACACCACAACTCACTTCATTGTAGACGAGTTTGTTTTAATGAATTTAATATTTATTTAATATTTTTATGAGTTTGTAGTTAACTTCAGTCCAAACTAGCGCATCGACTATCAAATAGCAGTATCAATGAATAAAGCTCATAATAATGCTCGATTTATCTGAATTTTGAATGTTTTAGACAATTATTCCAATTTGCCACTAGAAGCGATCTCTGTCTATTGCAAAAGCGATCCCCTTGTTGTACAAAGCATTGAGATGGACATAATTTGACGAGATAACTTTTAAATATGAGTATCGAACAATTGTTTGAAATTTCTAATCTATTCGTTTTGCCCTTCTGGACGTTAATGATTTTGTTGCCAAATTGGAATGTCACTAAAAAAGTAATGGAATCATTTTTACCATTTATCTTTTTAGTGGGCGTTTACATTTACTTCATTACAGGGGCAATTACTCCTGAATCGGCACAAGCCCTTGCTAACCCCAAACTAGCCGATATCGCTCGTTTTTTCGGCGAAGAAAGCGCAGCAGCTACGGGATGGGCGCATTTTCTGGTGATGGATTTATTTGTCGGTCGCTGGATTTACTGGGAAGGTCAAAATAAAAATATTTGGACGATTCATTCTCTCATTCTCTGTCTTTTTGCAGGGCCGATCGGTTTGCTATCTCACATTTTTACAGCCTGGATCTCTCAAAAATTGCCGAAAGCTTCAGAAAAACAAACAGAGACTGAAAAAGTATTTTAAAAATAAGTTTTACTAGAGACACGATTGAGAAATGTCTCTAGTAAGCGAAACGTTTCTACTTCTGTTTGGGAACTCGAAATTTAATCGATCGCGCTAAATCGCCTTCGGTATATTCAATTGTAAATAATCCAGCGTAAATATCCGTTCCTTTTGGCAAATTTAATGTGTCTTTTCCTGCGATCGCGCAATTGGGATAATTTTCTGGCATGGCTTTGTTGGCAGGATTTTCTTGACAGCTATCTGGCTTAAACATTACACTCGTCATCTGGTTATCTTTCCATTCACCTACTTTAAAATTAGGTATGGGAACGGGGATAGCAGCACCTACAGCGCCATTTAAGACATTTGAAAATACGCCGCCATTTGATTCTCTGGTGTGCAGAAGTTTTACTTTGTCTCCAATTTTATCAATGCGAATCCATTCATCTTTAGCACCAGAAGCCGCTAGTGGTATTTTAATCGTTTCAGGACGACCTTCTTTGCAACGAGAATTGAGGGGAAATTTTTGACACAGACTATCCCAGTCTAATTGTTCGCTGTTTGTCTTTGTTGGCAAATATGGTTCATTTTTACAGTTGGAATTCTGTGGAAATTTTTGACAAAAACTTTCTCGATCGATCTCTTGGGCGTGATTTGGTTTATCTACAACGCTACTTGCAACTAACAGCATTCCCGTCACTAAAGTCAGCCGCCACAATTGTTCGAGTAAAGTTATTTTCATTTTTCTAACTCCTCGATCGATTTAGATCGATCGCTTGTGTGTCTATTTTCTGAGGAAAAAGATTCAAGATCTTGCCTCTTGATATATTCATGTTTCCCAAGATGAGACTCTTAAACTTCCCTACCCTGAAGTGCGCGGAGGGTAGGGATTTCAGAAGCCCTGAATCATCCCTGCTCAAGAGGACATGGCATCCGAGGTTTCCTCGGATGCCATGAGTGTCCGTAGAACAGAAAAGACCCGAACCGCAAGGCGCGTCTAAAAGCACCTTAGCTAGAGCCGCGATATTGCGACTCCCATTATAATCAGCATCCCCAGACCACAAACAATGACCACAAGCAAATTTTTTCCTATTCCGATACGATTCACCACGAACCGGGTGGATGCGGTTGCATTGGTGGCACATTTGCGATGTGTATCTAGGATCGACAAATACTATTTTCACACCAAACTTCAAAGCTTTGTAGGTCAAGTATTGCCTCAACTGGTAGAACGCCCAAGAGTTGCCCAATCGCTTGTTTTTCCTGCTTTGTGGCAATTGGTTGGTTCGTTCTCGAATCCCTGTCAAATCTTCCAACGCAATAACTTGGTTGCCGCGAAGAGCTTGTTGCACCAAGCGATAACTGACCGTGTGGTTGGTGTGCGACCCAAAGCGTTTCTCCTTGCCCGACAACCGTTTCAGCAACTCTCGACATCTACGTCGGGTGCTGCGCGTGCCTTTCGCGGCTTTTTGTTGGAGTTTCGCCCTTACTTCGGCGTATTTGTTTCTAATTTTGGTTATTTGCTTCCCGCTAAACTTTTCTCCAACAGATGTAACACAAATGTCTGTTCTACCCAAATCGCAACCCAACACCTTGTTAGTTTTATCTGGAATTGGTGGAGTAGATTCAAGCTGAATATTCAGGTAGTAGCTACCATCTTTCCGTTTAGAGAGGGTAGCACTTTTGGGGTTTTGCCCTTTCAGCAATCCACGTTGGTAATTGCCAATTGCCAGCCCAAATTTTTCTCTTCCACCAACCATCGTCAAACTAACAATCCAATTTTTCTCTTCAAAGCGAAAAGTTCGGATGTCATAGGTTGCAGAAGTTGGTTTAAACCCTTTAACTGGTTTGTTGTCTTTCTTGGCTGTTTTTCTATTTCCTGCCACTCGCCTAATAGCGTGAATTGCCAACTGAGCAGGGAGTTCAAACTTAGTTCTCACATCTTGATAGACCAAGGACTGTATCGCCATTTCATTCAACAGATTTGGCTTAACTTCTTGGTTCACCCAATTGCAAGCATCAGCAAACGCTTTCAGCGTCGCTTCTATTTTAGCGACTTGCTGGATCGATACTTGGAGCTTGCAAGAGACTGTGAGAACTTGTTTCATAGCAAATATTATCTCACGCTTTGAGGATTTATGGATAAAAATTTTTCGGGCATCGAACCCTCAAATTTTGAGGACGCGGTATCGGAGGAGACCTCCGATACTTCAGCCGTGCGTTGCGCTATCCCCCCCGCCCTAGATATCACGGGTACTCGCAAGGAGAGCATTTCCGAGGTTACCTCGTTCATCCTTGCTCTTCGCCTTGTGGCTCGATATACCCCGCTCATCTGGAGGACGGGGACTCCCGCGCATTACGTTGAAGATCTTTTCGATTTGCGTTAATATTAGTGCATAAATTTGCATAAAACAAATTTTAAATAAATGATTGCGATCGAAGCCTATGCTAGAAACTAAAAATAGTGCGGAAAATATAAGCTTTGAAGTAAAAAAATCCCAGCCTAAAAGATGGGTAACTGGAATAGGTGCGATCGCGCTGTTGTTATCTGGTTGGACGATCGCTCAAATATTTCCGCTAAAATTAAACCATGTAGGGACGTTCCATGGAACGTCTCTACACCATAAAACGTCTCTACTACCTGTTAAAACCGTCAAAATTCAGCCAGTTAAATCCTATAAAATCACTACAACTTATACGGGAGAAGTAAAAGCATCAAGAACTAGTGAATTAGGTTTTGAGAGATCGGGTAAGTTAGTTTGGGTAGGAGTCGATCGCGGCGATCGAGTAAAACAGGGACAAGCGATCGCGAGATTAGATATCAGTAATTTAGAGACTCAACGATTGCAGTTAGTAGCACAAAAAGAAAGGGCAAAAGCTGTTTTAGAAGAATTGCAGAATGGGGCGCGACAGGAAGATATTAGCGCCGCTAAAGCACAGGTAAAAGATTTAGAAGAACAATTGCGTTTGCAAGAAATAAAGCGCGATCGCAGGGAATATTTAGTTAGAGAAGGCGCGAGTGCCAGAGAAGATTTCGACGAATTTTCTTATGGAAGTAAAGCACTTTCAGAAAGACTAGCAGCAGCAAAAAGTAATTTAAATGAGTTGCTAGCAGGAAGTAGAAAAGAACAGGTGGCAGCACAAAAAGCAGCAGTAAGAGAATTAACAGCTAAAATTGCCGATTTAGATATTACGATCGCTAAAAGTACGATTAAATCTCCTTTTTCGGGAACGATCGCTGCAAGAAAATTGGATGAGGGAGTAGTAATTGAAGCTGGAGGTGCAATTGTACGTTTGGTGGAAGATATTAAACCAGAAGTAGAAATTGGCATTCCTTTGGCGATCGCTTCCGAACTGGAAATTGGTAGTTTGCAAAGAGTTGAAATTGGTAAACAAACTTTTTGGGCAAAACTAGTTTCAATTTTGCCTGAAGTGAATAGTTCTACTCGTACTCGTACGGCAGTTTTAAAGTTAGATCGATCGCAGTTGGTATCGCCGCAACAAATTGCTCGTTTAAAAGTAAATCAAAACGTTGCAACTGAGGGTTATTGGTTGCCGATCGCTGCTTTAAGCAAGGGAGAGAGAGGATTATGGGCGTGTTATGTGGCTGTTGAAGAGGGACGGGGAGAATCAAAGGCAAAGGTTTATCGCGTCCAAAAGCAAGATGTAGAGGTTTTGTATGGCGAGGGCGATCGAGTTTTTGTTCGCGGTACTTTGCAACGGGGCGATCGAGTGATTGTTGAGGGTGTGCAAAGAGTTGTTGTGGGGCAGTTAGTGAGTCTTTGAGGTTGGGTTTCGCGCAGAGGCGCAGAGGCGCAGAGAGGCTGAGAAGCTGAGGGGCTGAGGGGCTGAGAGGTAGAGAGAGAAAATAATTACGTCACGACTTTTGAATTATGAGTAAGTTATTTTATCGGAATGTTCGATTGCTGATTTTGACGATCGCAATAATTTTAATTTGGGGGTTTTCTTCTTTTCAAGCTTTACCGAGATTGGAAGATCCTGAATTGGTTTCTCGCGTTGCTTTGGTGAAGACTTTTTGGACTGGTGCGGATGCACAGAGAATGGAAGCTTTGGTGACGGAGAAAATTGAGGAAAAAATTGCGGAGATTGAAGAGGTTGATAACTATCAATCGACTTCTCAATCTGGAAGTTCGATCGTTACTGTGGAATTAGTCGATCGCATCAAGAAAAGTGAGGTGGATTTAGTTTGGTCGCGTCTTCGCGATAAGTTAAGGGAAATTAGACAAGAATTACCTTCAGGTGCAACCGATCCAGAGTTGGAAGAGGTGGAGGTTAGGGCTTATGCTTTAATTACGGCGCTGACTTGGTACGGAAATAATTCTCCTAATTATGCCATTCTCGATCGCAAAGCGAAATCTCTTGAAGATGAATTGAGGGCGATCGATGGTACGGAAAAAGTAGAGGTTTTTGGCGCACCTGATGAGGAAATTACTTTAGAAGTAAATTCTGCTGAGTTGGCTGCATTGGGATTGACTACTCAAGAGTTATCCAGACAAATTCAACAAAGCGATTCTAAAATAGCGGCGGGACAATTACGCGGTTCGGACAACGATCTATTAATTGAGGTCAAAGGTGAATTAGATTCTCTAGAGAGAATTCGTCAGATTCCGATTCGTTGTAATGATTGTAATTCCCAAAGTCAGTTTACTCGTTTGGGCGATATTGCCAAAATTGAAAAAGGAATCGTTACACCACCAAACCAGTTAGCGATCGTCAGCGGTAAACCAGGGGTATCGGTTGCGGTTTTTGTGGAGTCGGAAAAAAGACTCGATCGCTGGGCAAAAGATGCACGCAAAATTTTGTCTGAATTTGAAAAAGAGTTGCCAAGCAGCATCAAGTTGAGAATACTCCTAGAACAAAATTCTTATGTTGAGGCGCGACTGAATAATTTAATTTCCAATCTTTTCTTTGGTGCAATTCTTCTTTTTTTCGTAACCATTTTTATGATGGGTTGGCAGTCTGCTGTAGTAATTCAAACTGCTTTACCTCTAAGTATTGCGATCGTCTTTGTTTGTATGAGTTCGCTCGGAATTCCCTTGCATCAAATGTCGGTGACGGGATTAATTGTAGCGCTAGATATTTTAATTGATAATGCCATCATCGTTGTCGATGAAGTGCAAAACCGTCTCAAAGATGGATTGAAACCAAAAGATGCGATCGCGCAAACTGTAAACTATTTGCTTGTTCCTTCAATTGGTGCGAATTTAACTACCATTATTGGTTTTTTACCGATCGCTTTACTACCTGGTAGCGTTGGTGAATTTGTCGGCGCGATCGGCACGAATGTAATTTTGGCTGTTGCTGCATCTTTTTTAGTCGCTATGACAATTATTCCTGTCTTAGCGGTGAGGTTGCATCAATATTTTTTGCAAAAGGGAACAGGGAACGGAGAACGGGGAACAGTAATTACATCAAACAATAAATCTCAAGTAAATGTATTAATTGGTTGGTGGCGCAATGGTTTTTCTTCCCCAGTCTTAACCAGAATCTATCGTCGCAGTCTCAATTGGACTTTGAGACGACCAATTGTAGGAATTTTAATTTGTTCGATCGTTCCTGTTTTCGGTTTTCTTGTGGCGACTACTTTTGAAATTCAGTTTTTTCCCGCCGCCGATCGCGACCAAATTCAGATTCAATTAGAATTACCTGCATCGAGTTCGCTGCAACAAACTCAGTCGTTAGTCAAACATGTGGGCGATCGCTTTAAGCAATATCCAGAAGTTGCTGACATTCATTGGTTTGTCGGCGAAAGCGCCCCCAGATTTTATTACAACGTAGTTGGGAATCGCGAAAGAGATGCCAATTATGCCCATGCTTTGTTGCAAATGAAATCTGTTGCGTCTAACGCAATAGTTATGAAGATGCAAACAGATATGGATAAAATTTTCCCTAGCGCTAGAGTTTTAGTCAGACAATTAGAACAAGGGCCACCTTTTGACGCGCCCATTGAGTTAAGAATTTATGGTAACGATATCGATCGCTTGCAACAATTGGGAGAACAAGCGAGAACTTTATTGGCAAATACCGATCGCGTCACTCATACTCGCGCTAGTTTAAATGATGTGTTGCCCCAAATTGCTTTTCGTCCCGATGAAGAAGAAAGTCGTTTGGCAAAACTCGATCGCGCGCAAATCGCCCAACAATTAGAAACAAGTTTGGAAGGCACTACGGGCGGATCTGTTTTAGAATCCACAGAAGAATTACCCGTCAGAGTTCGTCTTTCTCATCGCGATCGCAGCGGGATCGATCGTATTAATTCGATCGATTTGCTGGCAAATACACCTAATTCTGACATTGAAAATAGTTTAAATTCCGTTCCTCTTTCAGCTTTAGGCAAAATCGCGATCGAACCCGAATTATCAAGCATCACCAGACGCAACGGCGAACGTTTAAATCTCATTCAGGGATTTATTCGATCTGGTTCTTTACCTGCTAATGTTCTTCAAGATTTTCAGCAACAATTAAATGCCAATTTGCAATTACCTTCTGGTTATTCATTAGAATTTGGCGGCGAAAATGAAGAAAGAAGCGATGCAGTTGGCAAATTATTCGGTTTTATCGGCGTATTAGTCGTTTTAATGGTAGCGACTTTAGTCCTTTCCTTGGGTTCGTTTCAGCTAGCTGCTTTGATGGGCGCGATCGCGATTTTTTCGGTCGGTTTATCTTTTCTAGCGATTTGGTTATTTGGCTATCCCTTTGGTTTTAATCCCATCATCGGCACGATCGGCGCGATCGGTGTTGTTGTCAACGATGCCATTAGCATTCTTGCTGCAATTAAAGACGATTCGATCGCCAAAACGGGAGACAAAAAAGCAGTCACAGAAGTAGTAATTCACTCTACCCGCCATGTACTGACAACTACATTCACATCTGTGTTTGGTTTTATACCTTTAATTTTAGGAGGCGGAGGATTTTGGCCTCCCCTAGCTGTGGCGATCGCTGGTGGTGTCTGTGGCGCAACATTACTAGCACTTTATTTTATTCCTTCTGCTTATATCGTAATTGCTAAAGGAAAGTTTCGGGCGATCGAAAAACAAAAACAGCAACTTGCATAATTAATCAATTGATAAATGCTGTATGTTAATCTTCAATACTATTACATTCGCTAATTCTCAGCAGATTTCATTCAGTAAGAATTGATGAATGAACTTAATATTTGAACTTACTTATTACTTTATATTTAAGAGGCGAGCGATCGAGTAAATTTTCAGGCTTTAAATTATTACTTCGTAAGGCAAATGTAAGAGAGTATTCTATTTTGAAAAAAATACAAATAAGAGTCTGGAAAAAAAAATCGCCTAAGTTTTCCGTTTTTTCAACTGGTGTCAGGCGATTTTAATTAATTAATAACTAAACAGTGTTCTTCAATTAGGCTTGAAGGACAAAATCGTTAGCACTTACTGCTGGAATTCCAGTCACAGTAGCAAATTGAGCGCCCGTACCCAAGCCTGCGATCGCTCCGTCAGAGTTGTAGAAGAGGTTGCCAGTCGCACTGCTGTAGACGATCGCTGAATAGCTAGTACCAACTGCCGCATCGTTAGCAACGGAAGCAAA